>JAEZIL010000109.1 GCA_023436685.1 Bacteroidota bacterium
CATCGGGCGAGACAGAATTTTCGCCTGCGGCTGCAAGCTCACGTGCGTTAAGATTAACAAGAAAGCGGCCTTCAATACGTTGATAAAACTGCTGTATTTTTTTTGAGAACACAAAGTACACCAAGATAATTGCAGGCACTGCAATCAATATTGCTGCTTTGGCAGATAGCAGATTACTTACCCAAAACCATATTATTAGCACGCCAAGCACAAGCCTAATGATCTCAAGTACCAGTAAGGGTCCTCGGTTATACTTGGTATCTAGCCACAATTCTTTGTAAGCCATTTTATCAGGTTTCTTGAGTATAAATGCAAGAATAAATGGTGAGGCAATACCTAATGATATTACTAGGCATATAATGCCTGCAATAGTAGGGTCGGTAATATGTTTATTCAGGAAAGGCAAAAGGAAGTTAGATGAAAGTAGGAAAAGTGCCAGTATGATAATACTATTTGTAAGTGCAATCTTGCCATAAGATTTTAAAGCAATTTTTAAATTGCTCTCAGCCTGTATTTTCTGTGTGCTATTCGAATACCTGTTCAATCGGTCTATCCACTTAGGTGGTAGCATTCTTAGTATATAACTATGAAACTTATCAGAGGCTTTTATCATGTATGGTGTCGTGAAGGTTGTGATGGCTGATGCCCCTACTGCTACAGGAAATAAGAAATTGCTTATTACACCTAAACTTAAGCCCAATGTGGCTACTATGAAGGCAAATTCACCTATCTGCGCCATGCTCATACCTACTTGAACAGACTGCTTTAGAGGTTGACCAGATAATATGGCACCTAAAGTAGTACTAAAAAATTTTCCAAAAAGTGTTAGTAGGGTTACCCATAACACCGGCCATTTATATTGCATTATAGCTTCGGGATCAATTAGCATTCCAACTGAAACAAAAAATACAGCACCAAATAAATCTTTTACAGGCTTTATGATATGTTCTACTTTCTCAGCAGAGGTAGTTTCTGCTATTATAGAGCCCATAATAAATGCTCCAAGCTCTGCAGAAAACCCTACCTGAGTAGCCAGGATTACCATTCCTAAACATAGGCCTATTGATAGAATCAGTAATGTTTCTTCATCGAGGAGATTCTTTGCTTTTTTTAAAAAAGTAGGTAGCAAGAAAATACCGGTTATAAACCATAGTGCAAGGAAGAACAATAATTTCAAAACAGTCATTAACAATTCAAAACCTTCAAATTGCTGACTGACGGCCATTGTAGAAAGTAATACCATCAATAATATCACTACAATATCTTCAACCACAAGCACACCAAACACTATTCGTGCAAACTGTTTCGTTTTTACGCCCAACTCATCAAAAGCACGTATGATAATAGTTGTAGATGAACTTGCTAGCATACCCCCAAGAAAAAGACTATCCATATTAGACCATCCCATCCATTTACCTACTGCATATCCACTAACTGTGATAAAGATGATTTCTACGAATGCTGTAATTGATGCTGACCCTCCAACACGCATCAATTTTTTAAAACTAAACTCTAAACCTAAACTAAATAGAAGAAAGATTACACCAATTTCTGCCAACGTTTCTATATTTTGAGTATCAGCTACTGTAGGGGTGATTGATAAATGTGGCCCAACAAGAAAGCCTGCAATAATGTAACCTAATACAAGGGGCTGCCTGATCCATTTAAACAATATGGTAGTAATAGCTCCGGTAAAGAGTATCAAAGCCAGGTCTTCTATAAGTTTTGGTAAATGCCCCATAACAATCTATTAGATAATGTTAGCGTTATTATGATGCGCTATGGCAAAATAATAACAGGTATTTGTGCATGATGCACAATTTCAGTTGTAAAATAAGGCCTAAAGATATCTATAAAATTTCTAGGCCCTTTCTGTATTACTAATACACCTTTATTCTCATGCATGTAATCTTTAATAGTCTGTGTTGTATTTTCTGATTCAAATATTTTGTATGATAAGCTTGCCAGTTTTGCATACTTATTACATAGTAGTTGTAAATATTCAGTTATTTCATTTAAGGGGGCTTTGTCTTTAACTACAGAGAAAAAGGTTATGTGATGATATTTATCAGAAGTTATTGCAAGTAATTCTTCAAAATGGGTTGTATCTAACGAGTGTGGGTTCTTAATTCCAATATAGAGTTGGTCGTAATGGAAATCTGATGTAGCTGTAGGCAGGGCTATTATAACCCGTTCTATATTATCTGCAAGCTGTAACGCTGTGCTTGATATTAATAATTTTTCAATTCCGGTCTTGTCATTCATACCTACAAATACATAATCGGTTGTATTCGATTCCTGCAATTTCATTACAGCAGAAGATACATTGTAAGAGTTGGAGTGGTATTTTATAAATGGATTATTACCTACTACAGTTTCTGCCAATGATTTTAGCTTATTAATGCTGCGCTCAACACTACTATACTTTAATTCCGATAGAACTTCTGAATCTCCTAATCCTGGAATAAGGTCGGTGGTATGATGAACCAACAGTAACTCCGAATTTACTTGCTGTGCCCATTTATATGTGAACGCCAATAGCCATTCAGAATAAGTTGAAAAATCAATTAAAACAATAAATCGTTTTTTCATATTTCGCTTATTATTGTTCTTTACCAAAAATGGTATTTAAATAAGATCAACACCAACAATATATCAAATAAAATACGAAATATTTGTTAAAGCTGGTTTGCATATCCATGACAATATTCAAACGAAAAATAGTGAATTGAGGTTGGTGTTATCAATGCTTTGGCATTTTAAATTGTGGTCGACATATTTCTGGGGCGAGAATAGTTGTATTTTATATCAGTTTCTGTGTTACATATTTGTCTGATATCTGGCTCCCAAATCACTTACGCTTTTAACAGCATACATGCTATTCTACTGCTGCATATGCGTAGTACTGTTGAAAGGTTTAGAGTAATAGAACAGCTGCAAACTGCAGTTTAACGTTTCCGATAAAAACCCACTAAGCGCCACTTCATTTTTGTAAGCGGAACTATAAAAACATCAATCTAGCCTATTGTGATGCCAGTCTGCACCTTGTGTCTTGCAGATGAATCTACACCTTCAAGTAGGCCTTTGTGATTGAAAATCAATAATTGTAATTTACACGAGGTTTAGTAATATTTTATTTAAAGTGAATTGTCTCAATATTTTGAAGGTAGTATTTAACACTTTTGTAATAGTAATACTATCTTTTGGTGGAATAATACTCTTATTTTTGTTTTTGAAATAAATATTCATGGCAGATAAAGTCAATGTATTTAGAAAATTGCTGAACGTTCTCAGGCATGAAAAAGAAGAGATATCAGCTATTTATTTTTATACTATTTTCAGCGGATTAGTTCAGTTGTCATTACCCTTAGGTATTCAAGCTATTATCAGTTTTGTTTTAGGCGGTGCCATTTCCACATCTCTTGTTCTACTCATCATCATGGTTATTGCAGGTGTTTTTGTTGGTGGGCTTTTACAGGTTAATCAAATGAAACTTATTGAAAAAATCCAGCAACAACTGTTTGTGCGATATTCATTTCAATATGCTCATATTATCCCCAACCTTAACTTAAAAGAGGTGGATGGATATTATCTTCCAGAGCTAGTGAATCGATTCTTCGACACTGTATCTCTACAAAAGGGAATTTCTAAGCTTCTACTTGATGTGCCTGCTGCCACAATACAGATCATTTTTGGTCTTATACTTCTATCATTTTATCACCCTGTATTTATTTTTTTCGGTGTAACACTGCTTTTAGTATTATACTTTATACTGCGAGCTACCGGCAATAAGGGTCTTGAAACTAGTATTCGCGAAAGTAACTATAAATATAAGGTTGCAGGTTATTTACAGGAACTGGCACGTGTCATTACTACATTAAAGTTCTCTCGAAACAATACAATGCACCTTCATAAAACAGATGAATACGTAGCTGGATACCTTGAATCTCGCACAGCACATTTTAAAATTCTACTGTTTCAATATTGGACACTTATTGGCTTTAAAGTTATTATTACTTCCGCAATGCTTATTATAGGTGGATTTCTATTAGTTAACCAACAATTGAATATTGGTCAGTTCATTGCAGCCGAAATAGTTATACTTATGGTTATTGGTTCAGTTGAAAAGCTAATTATCAATCTGGATAAAGTGTATGATGTCCTTACATCTGTAGAGAAGATAAGTCAGGTGCTAGAAAAACCTAAAGAAGAGACTGGTGAAATAGTGTTAAAGGAGGATGAACCAATACGCATTAGTGCTCAAAACCTTTCCTTTCAATATACGCCTGGAAAGTATACAGTGAATAATCTATCGTTCAATATTAAAGAAGGTGAGATTGTTTGTTTGCAAGGTTCTTATACTGCTGGTAAATCTACGCTACTTAGGTTACTTACTGGCGCTTTCCCATCCTTCACTGGCAATTTGTTGATAAATGATATGTCAATTAGCAACTACAATATAGCATCTCTAAGGGCCAATACCGGAATTATGCTTCAAATGCAGGATATATTTAAGGGTACACTTAAAGAAAATATCTGTATGGGTGAAGACAGTATTAGCTATCAAGAGATGGACAAACTCGCAAATGTAGTAGGCCTTAAGCAATTTATAGATCAGCAAAAAGAGGGTTACAACCTTGATTTACAGCCTGCCGGCCAGCACCTGTCAGGCCGTATAGTCAAAAAAGTATTATTAATGCGGGCTCTTATTCATCGCCCGAAGCTCCTTTTACTTGAAGAGCCTTTTTTGGGGTTGGAAGAACCCTACGCTGATCGGATCCAAGATTACTTATTACATAAGCTGCCTGGCACAACGATAGTTGTAGTTAGCAATGATGAAGAATTTAGCAAAAAATGTGATAAGGTTATAGTTTTAGACAACGGAAGCATCACATCAATTATCGAAAACTGATATGAAGGAAATAAAACAGATAGTCGAACTCGAAATAAAGGGTAGACCATTACGTTCCTTTTCAACAGTTTATCGTATTGGGAAAAGGAGTAAAATTAAATATTGGGTGTATGGCGTATTGGTAGTAATGTGCCTTGTCCTACTTCTGCCATGGACTCAAAATATAAGATCAAGAGGTACTGTTACTACTTTAAGGCAGGAACAGCGTCCACAGGAACTAAATACTGTCATAGCAGGCAGAATAGTAAAATGGAATGTAAAAGAAGGAGATTTCGTTCGTAAAGGTGACACTATCGCCCAGCTAGCTGAAGTTAAAGATAACTACCTTGATCCCCAACTGCTGGATAGAACTAAGGAACAAATCACGGCCAAGGTCACTTCTATAGAATCATACAACCAGAAGGTTAATGCTACCAACGCACAGATGCAGGCCATGCAGCAGGCACGCCAATTGAAAATGCAACAACTAAACAATAAAGTGCAGCAGTTGCAACTTAAAATTTTGAGTGATAGCATGGAAGCCCAGGCGGCACTCAATGATTTTAAGATAGCAGAGGAGCAGTATCGCAGGCAGAGAATAATGCGAGATAGCGGTTTAGCATCAATGGTACAAGTGGAACAGCGCAATCAGAGTTATCAGAATGCAATGGCCAAAAAAATCAGCACGGAAATAAAGTTTACTAATACTAAAACCGATCTCACAAATACTCGCATTGAATTAAACCAGGTGGAGCAGGAATATGCTGAAAAAATATTTAAGGCACAGGGTGAAAGAGCTTCAGCTGAAAGTGAGATAGCTGCTGGACAGGGAGAGCTGGCTAAGTTGTCCAATCAATATGCGAATTATTCTATCCGCTCAGGGCAATACTACCTGCTTGCACCTCAAGATGGACAAGTGGTGAAAGCTACCAAAGCTGGTATTAATGAAATAGTGAAAGAAGGAGAAAAGCTGGTGGAAATAGTACCTGCCAGTGTTGATTATGCTGTAGAAATGTTTGTGCGTCCCGTAGATCTTCCCTTACTTTCCAAGGGACAACGTGTGCGTTTTATGTTCGATGGGTTTCCTGCCATAGTATTCAGTGGCTGGCCCCAATCTTCATACGGGACGTTTGGAGGACGCATTGTAGCAATTGAAAGCTCTGTGAGTACTAATGGTAAATTCAGGATATTAGTAGGTGAAGATAAAGACGACAAACCATGGCCCAGGGCATTACGTATGGGAACCGGCGCGGCAGGTATCGCTTTGCTAAAAGATGTGCCAGTTTGGTATGAGCTATGGCGAAACATCAATGGCTTTCCTCCTGACTATTATCAACCTAACACACAGGTAGCAAATGAGAATAAATAATTGCAAATATTTATTGTTCGTTCTTATTTTTTTGCAATACCCCTGCATAGCACAGGATACCACGTTTACACTAAGCAAGGATGAATTTTTGAGTATTATAAAAACATACCACCCTGTAGTAAAGCAGGCGGCATTGCAGGTAGATAGGGCTTCAGCTGAAGTGCAGGCAGCACGGGGGGCTTTTGATCCGTCTTTAGATGTAGGGCTTGACAGGAAGACATTTGATGACAAATTATATTATAGCTACTTCAACCCCCAACTTACTATACCCACATGGTATGGGATAGATATTAAGGCAGGCCTTGAAGAGGTTGTAGGAGAAAGGGTGACTTCTGAGGCTACATTAGGCAAAACAAGTTATTTAGGCGTAAAGGTACCCGTTAATAATCTGTTATTCGACGGGCGAAGAGCTGTACTTAGACAGGCACAAAGTTTAAAGCAAATGTCAGAGGCTGAACGTATGCTTATTATCAACGATCTTGTGTACGGGGCATTAAGTGCATATTGGAACTGGGTACGAGAATATCTTAGCTATAATGTTATTAGCGATGCTGTACGTGTAAACGAAGAAAGACTAAAATATGTACGTATAGAATATGAGCTTGGAACAAGGCCGGCTATTGATACTACTGAAGTATTAGCCCAGCTTCAAAATTTTTATTTGCAGCAAAACGATGCCTGGCTCTCTTTTCAAAATGCAGGATTAGAGCTATCAAATTATCTCTGGGTACAAGATGGTATTCATATGAACTGGAATAACAATATAGTTCCATCACAAACTGAGTTATACGAATATAATACAATACCTGGACTGGAAGAACTTATTGCTGTAGCTGGCAACCACCCAAAGTTGAAAAGCCTTTTTTTCAAAACTGGTGTTTTAGAAATAGAACGGAAGTTTAAAGCTCAGTACCTGCTACCCAAGCTCAACCTAAATGCTAATTTGCTAAACAAAGGTTATACTACACC
>JAEZIL010000121.1 GCA_023436685.1 Bacteroidota bacterium
ATCGCTTAACACCTCAACCTTATCTTTTTGAGATCCACGCAATACTGCCTTTACTTTATTCAGCGCTTCGGAGTAATGTTTATGTACCGACTTGTCGGAAAAAGCTGCTACCATCGATTCCATTAGCAGCAAGGCATTTGCTTCTTCGGTAGTGAAAGATACAGGAGGCAGGAAATAGCCCTGAACTATAAAATACCCTTTATGCTGCTCAAAGCTTACAGGTATGCCTTGTTCGCACAAGGCTTTTATATCTCGGTATACCGTACGTATGCTGATGTTAAACTTCTCAGATATTTTTTCAGCAGGCACAAATTTCTTCGACTGCAGGAGTGTAAGTATGCCAAACAGCCGGTCGATACGATTCATTACAACAGATTTGCGGGATTCACCGTAAAAGTAAAGAAAACGCGTTATTACGTTTTACGCGGTTTCTTCCGGGCTGCAGGAAATAGTACGTTATTCAGTATCAGCCGGTAGCCTGGCGAGGTGGGGTGGTTGCTTAGTTCAGTAGGTGGGTCGCCAATAGCATGTTGATAATCTTCGGGGTCGTGGCCACCATAAAATGTCCAGGTACCCTTCCCATATTCACCGTGTATGTAGCGTGCTTCATTAGCTGGTTTATATTCGCCCATTACCAGCACATTGGTTTTCAATACTTCTTTCCGGAAAGAAGTGGTTTGCCCCATGAAACCTTTAATAGTAGTAGTATGGTTTTGGCAAAGCATGGTAGGCACGGGGTCAAACTTGGCCGAGAAGGTAAACAAGCTAAAGTAGTCATTATCCATTAGCACCCTCCGCAGGTTAGTATTATCTATATCTGAAAATTCATATTCATACGGGCTTTGCGATAGCTTAAAATCTTTAAAAGCAAATCCTTGTGTATAGTCTAGTCTCTGTTGGGCATCGGGTGCTGGTGGGTCGCCATCAAATGGTACATCACATATATCTGTTTTATCGGCGCTTAGCGCTATATCATAGCTATCGGTTGCCGAGCACATTGCAAACAGGTATCCGCCACCCGCAACAAAACCTCTTATTTTTTGGGCTACAGCAAGTTTCATTTGCGATACTTTTTTATAGCCGCGCCTGGCTGCTGCTGCTTCGCTGTTACGCACATCTTCCTGGTACCATGCTGCATTGCGGTAGGCAGCCCAAAACTTACCGTACTGGCCGGTAAAATCCTCGTGGTGCAGGTGCAGCCAATCATATTCATGCAGCTTTTCATTCAGCACTTCGTCATCATATACTTTGTCGTAAGGTATCTCTGCATATTCCAGCACCAATGTTACGGCATCGTCCCAAGGCATTTTGCCTGCCGGGGTGTACACTGCTATTTTCGGCGGCTTTTCCAGCATTATCACGTCTCCATTATAGTCTGGGTCAGCTATTTTGGTCACTATCGCTGCATATTGGGCGTCGCTCATTATTTCATAACTAACCCCCCGCAGTTTGCACATACGCTCAATAGATTCAAGCTGGTTCATAGCAAAGCTGCCACCTTTGTAGTTGAGCATCCAGTCAACCTCTATGCCATTTTTTAAAGCCGCATAGGCTACTCCGTATGCTTTAAGGTGGTTTTGCTGTGTCTCTTCATCCATTGGTATAAAGAGCTTGGCTGCCATACCCGTAAAAGGAGCCAGCAAAAGGGTTGTGCTGAGGATAATGTGCTTAATGATATTCGTATTCACGCAACTGTAAATTACACCATTTACAGGCTTTACATACACTTGCGTAAATTTTAACACTTAACAAGCGCCCTGCAAATAATCATAAGCTATTACTACAATATTATCTAATTGTTAACTCAGTATTATATTAATGTTATGTGAGGATATTAAGGCTAGTTTTGCGCCCGGTTCAAACGGCTGTTAATGAAAAAAGTATTACTGGCATTGCTGATGGTTTTGGCAATAGGCAATGTAAAGGCCCAACGCTTCCTTACCGATATGATGGATACAACCACCTCTATTGGCAAAGGCTTATATCCGTTATATGGCAAACACGATCGTTTGCGTTTTGGCGGTTATATGCAGCCGCAGTTTCAGTGGGCTGAAGAAGAAGGCACAAAGACATATGCAGGTGGCGATTTTGCCCCTAATAGTAACAATCGCTTTATGCTACGCAGGGGCCGTATCCGTATCGACTATGCTCACTTTAATGAGAAAGGCCAGCCGCTTGCATTGTTCGCTTTCCAGTTCGACGGTACGGAGCGTGGTGTGAATATCCGCGACTTTTGGGGCCGCTTTTATGAAAATAAACTGCAATTGTTCTCTGTTACAGCAGGTATGTTTGCACGCCCTATGGGCTTCGAGGTGAATTTATCCTCATCTGACCGCGAAACACCCGAGCGTGGGCGCATGTCGCAAATATTAATGAAAACAGAGCGCGACCTGGGCTTAATGGCAACATTTGAAAACAGGAGAAAAGATAGCCCCATTAAATGGTTAAAACTTGACTTAGGTGTATTTAATGGGCAAGGTCTCGCCGGCCCTAATGAATACGACAGCCATAAAGATATTATAGGGCGCTTGTCGCTAAAGCCTACAAAAATCAAAAACCTGGGTTGGACTGTTTCTGCAAGTACTTCCGGCTACTACGGCGGTATTGTAAGCCAGTCGGCAAGGGCATTTAAAACTACAGGTGAAGGCACGACAGCACAAGTAATAGGTGACTCATTACAATCTAATATAGGTTACGTGGCACCAAGGCAGTATTTTGGTGCCGATGCCCAGCTGAAGATACCTAACCGAAAAGGCTATACCGAATTCAGGGCAGAGTATATAGGCGGGTTGCAAACCGGTACTGCCAACGCCAGCGAAACACCAGGCTCATACCCTGTAAGCAATAGTATGCCTCAGCCTTTATATACACGCCGCTTCGATGGGGCCTATTTTTACTATTTGCAGCACTTGGGCCTTGATTGGTTGCAACTGGTAGTGAAGTATGACTGGTACGACCCTAACAAAAAAGTAAAAGGGCAGGAAATAAACGCAGCACGCGGGTTTACTGCTGCCGATGTACGCTACAATGCACTGTCGGCAGGCTTTATGATGTACCTGAACGCACACGTGAAAACTTTTCTGTTTTACGATTGGGTAAAGAATGAAAGTACAGCTCTCAACGGTTACACCAGCGATCTGAAGGATAACGTTATTACTGTTCGTCTGCAATACCGGTTCTAAACATCTAAATATATGTTAAGCCTATAGCTGTATGAACGTCATTTAACAATGTTTGGAACAGTATTTGGCTTAGCTTTATAAACTTTAAAACTTGTATTTATGAAAAAGATGGCATTGTTAGTTTTGTTGGCAATGGGTGTGGGCACTGCGGCTTTTGCACAAGAAAAAACTATAAAGAATAAAAAAGTTAGCAATACTACTGTAACCACTAAATCTTCCCGTGACCTGGGTAGTAAAGTACAGGTAAAAAGTGCCAAGCCTACTAAAGCAGAGGTAAGACATAGAGC
>JAEZIL010000197.1 GCA_023436685.1 Bacteroidota bacterium
TATCTCTACCACCTTATCGAAAAGCCCCGGAGCGTGAAAACCAAGAGCCGGTTCTATTGGTAAAACTGTATCGCCTGCGGCTTTAAGCTCTTCTGATGTGCGATAGCGGTGATTGCTAAAGGTAAACTCCAGCTTGTTGCGGTAGTACCGTTCCCTTGGGCTGCCCGAAATAGGTTGCATTTCCGGCAGTGCTACCTGGCCTATACGTTGCAATTGGTCTTGTACCTGTTGTTGTTTATAAGCTATTTGCTGGGAGTAGGGCAGCATTTGCCATTTGCAGCCACCGCATACACCAAAATGCTGGCAGAAAGGCATTACACGCTGCTTAGATGGCTGCACCAGTTGTAATACTTTACCTTCGGCCCAGCTTTTCTTATCTTTCGTCAGGCGTATATTCACTACATCGCCTGGTATAGCATTTTCAATAAACACTACCTTGCCTTCATCAAGATGGGCTATACTCTTACCTTCAGCTGCATAGCTGCTTATAGTTACGTTATTAACTTCGCGTTTCTTTTTCCGGGACAAATTGTTAGAAATTAGTTAAATGGACTGCAAATTTACAACCCTGTTGCTAGGATACGCTGTCTGAATGTTATAAATTTGGTCACGCTGTTATTTAATATAATAAGTTGTATTATATAACTCATTTCTCACTTTAAACATAGTATGAAACGTCTTTTATTTGCGCTCTTGCTGACAGCAGGGTTTATTCAACCTTTGTATGCCGCAAATGGTTATAATATTCAAATCAGGTTCAATAATTTGAAAGATTCAATGGTATACCTGGCTCACTATTTTGGTGAACCACTACCCACGATCTATCAAATAGACTCTGCAAGGTTCGATAAGAATGGGAATGCCACATTAAAAGCCACAGATACAACCTTAGGAGGTATTTACATCCTGCTGTTATCAGATAAGCAAACCTATATGGAGTTTCTACTGAACGATGGCGATAACATGCAAATAACTGCAGACGCTAAAGACCTGCCGGGTACTGCAAAATTTAAGAACTCGCCTGAGAACGACCGTTTTACAGAATATGTAAAGTACTTGCAAGACTATTCCCAAAAACAAACGCAGTATAAAGATGAGCTGACTAAAGCAAAAACCAAGAATGATACATTAGCCCTTAGCAAAAAAGCAGGTGAAGAGGCTAAGGCAGTAACTGCATACAGGAGAGATTATGTGAGTAAATATCCAGGTACACTGCTGGCAACAATATTCAATGCGCTTGAAGTACCCCAGGTGCCTGAAGGTAAACATCTTCTTGCCGATGGTACTACCGATTCGACTTTTGCTTACAGATACTATAAAGACCACTATTGGGATAAGTTTAATTTTAAAGACGACAGGCTGATACATACTCCTATTTATGACGGGAGGCTTAATGAATATGTGACACGTCTTGTAATACAAGTACCTGATAGCCTTAAAAAAGAAGCCGATATGCTATTGGCTAAAGCCAGAGGTAGCAAAGAGCTTTTTAAATATACACTGCATTGGTTTACTAAATATGTGCAAAACAGTAAAGTAATGGGCTTGGATGAAGTTTTTGTGTACCTGGTGGAAAACTATCATATGAAAGGGGATGCTTATTGGATGAGTGATGACTTGCTGTCGAAATATATTGACAGGGCGCGCAAAATAGCCCCTAATGTGTTGGGAAATGTAGCGCCCGATATAAAAATGGTAGATATCAATAAAAAGCCACGCACCCTTTATGAAATGGATGGGAAGTATACATTGCTTATTTTTTGGTCGCCCGAGTGTGGTCATTGCATGAAGGAGATGCCTTTGATAGATTCAGTATACAAAGCTGTATTGAAAAAGAAAGGAGTAAAAGTATTTGCTGTGCGTACCGAGGGCGATGAAAATAATTGGAAAGAATCGATAGAAAAACTGAAACTTGGTGATTGGGTAAATGTATATGATCCTGGACGCACATCTAATTACAGGTCTCAGTATGATGTGTATGCTACACCCGTTACTTATTTGTTAGATGATAAACATATAATAAAAGGTAAAAAGCTGGATCATAGTAATTTAATAGAGTTAATGGACATATTGGAAAGGCAGGAGAAAGAAGCTAAAAATATATCTTCCAAAAAATAAAGATGCAAAGAATATTATCGCGCACGGTATTGTTAGTAGTGCTGGGTTTGTGTATTGCCATGCCCGCCATGGCTAAGAACGGATATAAAATACAACTTAAACTGGCAAATGTAAAAGACAGCATGTTGTATCTGGTGCATTACTATGGTAAGCCAATGCCTACTATTTATAAAACCGATTCGGCACGTATAAACAGTAATGGTACTGCAATAATGCAGTCGAAAGATACATTGCTGGGAGGTATATATATGATACTATTGTCGGACAGACAGACCTATTTTGAGTTTTTGCTAAATAATGGAGACGATATAACAATAACAGCTGATATAGCTAAATTGCCCGATGAGGTATCTATAAAAAACTCGGTAGAAAGCCAGAGGTTTTATGAATATCTAAACTACATGAAAAGCTTTGCCGATAAGTATAAGCAATACCAATCAGAATTGGCAAGTGCTAAAACACAAACCGATACTACAGAAATTCAAAAAAAATACGTAGGTATTTCTAAAGAGTTGCTGCAGTACCGCAAGGATATGGCCGCTAAATATCCCAATTCTCAACTGGCAAATATCTTTAATGCTATGGAGGTGCCGGTTGTACCTGAAGGTAAACATCTATTGGCCGATGGCACCCAAGATTCCAGCTTTAGCTACAGGTATTACAAAGATCATTTTTGGGATAAATTCAACTTTAGCGATGACCGCCTTATCAATACACCTGTATATGATGGCAAGCTAGATGAATACATAAACAAGCTTACCATACCGTATGAAGACAGTGTAATTAAAGAAAGTGACTTCCTGCTTAAAAAAGCAAGGGCGGGCAAAGAAATATTTAAATATACGCTTTGGTGGCTTACCCGCAATGCTGAAACCAGTAAGATAATGGGCATGGACGCTGTTTTTGTACACCTTGTAGAAAACTACTATATGAAGGGCGACGCTTATTGGTTAACAGCCGAAGACCTGCAGAAATATATAGACCGTGCACACAAAATTGCGCCCAATGTAATAGGGAACCTGGCGCCGGAGATAAGCATGCCTGATATTAATGGTAACATGCAATCATTGAGAGGGTTGAAGGCTAAATACACCATGCTCATTTTTTGGTCGCCCGATTGTGGACATTGCCTTACCGAAATACCGAAAGTAGATTCTATGTATCGCGCGGTATTGAAAGATAAAGGGGTGAAGATATTTGCTGTACGTACTGATGCAGAAGAAAAATGGAAAGATATAATAGCTAAGAATCATTTGGAAGACTGGATACACGTACACGATCCTAACCATAGGTCTAACTTCCGTGCCGATTACGATATTTATAGCACGCCTGTTATATATTTGCTTGATGAGAAGAAGATTATAAGAGGCAAGCGGCTAGATCATATAAACACAGCATCGTTAATTGAAATGCTGGAAAAGAAAGAAAAGGAAGCAAAAGCGAAGAATTCTAAGTAATATTATCCATCTCAATAAAGAAAAACATACACAATAATGCGAAAGTTGGTTCTCACTTGCCTTGTGTCGGGTCTATACATATCATCGGCAATGGCACAAACTCTCTTTACCTATGGTAACAACTCTGTAAGCAAAGATGAATTTTTAAGGGTTTACCAAAAAAATAGCCTGAACAAACAGCCCGATTATTCAGAAAAAGCTTTGAGGGAATATCTGGATCTATATTCTCTTTTCCGCATGAAAGTAAAAGAGGCTGAATTGCAGCGTATTGATACAATGAATGCTATCCAGCAGGATCTTAGCAACTATCGCAGGCAAATAGCAAAAAGCTACCTTACCGATGAGCAGGTGGTAAATAAACTTATTAGCGAAGCCTATGAGCGTATGAAGCTAGAAGTACGCGTGGCCCTTATCGTAGTTTCCGTACCCAATATGTCTACCGATACAGCAGCTACTTACGCTCGTATTGATAGCGTGTATAAAGCATTAACTAAAAATAAGGCTGATTTTGCGGCACTGGCCAGGGCAGTGTCGGATGACCATGGCTCGAAGGAGCAGGGTGGCGACATAGGCTATATTACATCGTTGCAAACTGTTTATGCATTTGAGAATGTTGCTTATAATACACCGGTAGGTAAAGTATCAGAGCCCTTCCGTACACAATTCGGCTACCATGTTGTTAAGGTATTGGATAAACGCCCTGCACAAGGTGAAATAAAGGTTGCTCAGATACTGGTTGAAGTTAAAAAATCTCAAGGGGCTGAAGGCTTGGCGAATTCCCGTAAAAAAGTAGATAGTGTGCTGGCCGACCTTAAAAAAGGTATGTCGTTTGAAAACGCTGTATCCAAATATTCTGACGACAGATTTACAAAAGACAAAGGTGGTGAAATGCCGGCCTTTGGTGTAGGTAAAATGGACCCGGAATTTGAAAAAGCAGCTTTTGCGCTAAAGAATACAGGGGATATTTCATCGCCAATACAGACAGAATATGGTTTTCATATTATAAAGCTATTGTCCAAAACGCCTCTTAAGCCTTTTGATAGCTTGAAAAGCTACCTGACACGTAAAGTAAACAGCGATGGCAGGGCACAAGTAGCAAAAGAAGCATTTTTTAATAAGATAAAAGCCAAGAATGGCTTCAAAGAGTATCAGGCGAATATAGAGGAGGTGGTAGAAAAGCTGGCTAAAATACCAGATACAGGTAAGCAGGCTAATAAGTTTGATATAAATGAGTTCAAGAGTATGAATAAGCCTGTATTCACTCTTGGTGGGGTCGATTATAAACAAAGTGATTTTATAGCTTATGCCGAGCGTATAACTAATGGCCGCCTTACCGGCCCTAAAAAAGCTGTCGGCCGGGATCTATATAAGCTGTATGTAACATCAACCGTTAACGATATAGAAGAACAAAGGCTTGCTGAAACACAGCCTGAATTCAAGGGACTGATGACTGAGTATAAGGACGGAATCATGCTGTTTGAATTAATGGACCGCAGCGTGTGGGGCAAAGCAGGTAAGGATACCGTTGGCCTGGCTAAGTTTTATGAAACGCATAAGCAAAATTATAAATGGGAGCCCGGTTTCACTGGTTCAGTCTATCGTTTTAAAGGCGAAGAGCAAATGAAGAAAGGTGTAGAATTAATGAAGAAAAAAATATCAGATGAAGATATCTTGAAGGAGATGAATACATCTAATGCTCCGGATGCTGCTATAATACAACGCGGGCATTTTGAATTTTCGAAATTTAATGATGTGCCTCAGAGTGCAATCAAATCAAACTCAATAACACAGCCAGTTAAAAATAGCGACGGAACCTATGTTGTTGTTAAGGTGGATGAAGTATTCAACAATCCTTCGCAAAAAAGCCTTGCTGATGCGCGCGGTTATGTAATAGCTGAGTATCAGGATTATCTTGAGAAAGAATGGAATGCTGAAATGAAAAAGAAATATCCTGTTAAAGTAAATGAAACTGTATTTAAATCGATGGTGAAGTAAAATATTATCATTTAACTTTAAGGCCTCTCTTATGGAGAGGCTTTTTTTTAGAACTATTCAGATATAGATGAAAATATCCTTTCATGGTGCTGCAAGAACAGTTACAGGCTCTAAGCACATTGTACATTTAAAATCAGGAACTCAAATACTTTTAGACTGCGGAATGTTTCAGGGCCTTGGAAAGAAAACCATGGAAATGAATAATGAATGGGGTTTCGAGCCTACTGAAATAACTCATGTTATCATATCGCACGCACATATAGATCATATAGGTTTACTGCCCAAACTGGTTAAGGACGGTTATCAAGGCAAAATATATTGTACTGTAGCCACTGCAGATCTTTTGAAGATATTGCTGCGCGATTCTGCCCGGATACAGGAATCTGATGTAAAGCACATTAATAAAGTACGGATAGAGCAAGGTAAGACTCTCGTAGAACCACTGTATACCGAAGAGGATGCGTATAATGTATTCCCCTTGCTGGAACTGGTTGAGTATAACGATAAAATACGTATTGATGATGAAATAGAGTTGCTATATACTGATAGTGGACACATACTTGGCAGCGCTGCGGTAAATCTCACACTCAAAGAGCAGGGGAAAACTGTACATCTTACATTTAGCGGCGATATTGGCAGGTATAGGGACGCTATTTTACGCTCGCCAGATGTATTTCCGCAAGCGGATTATATTATTATGGAGTCTACCTACGGCGATTCGCTGCACGAGGCCATTCTGCCACCCGTAAACCTTTTATTAAAGTACATTGAAGAGACATGTATAGAGCGTAAAGGGAAACTTATTATTCCGGCGTTTAGTGTAGGCCGCACACAAGAATTATTATATATACTTAACCGGCTGGAACTTGAAAGACGGCTCCCTAAGTTGAAGTATTACGTTGACAGCCCATTGTCGATTGAGGCGACCGAAATAATTAAACACCATCCTGAGTGTTTTAACAAGGATGTAAAAGAACTACTGCAGAAAGACGAAGATGTATTTGCTTTTGATGGTTTGGAATACGTACGTACTGCGGAGGAGTCTATCAGGCTTAACGGATCTAAAGAGCCTTGCGTGATCATTTCAGCCTCTGGTATGGCCGAAGCTGGACGTGTAAAGCACCAT
>JAEZIL010000213.1 GCA_023436685.1 Bacteroidota bacterium
ATTAAACCCTACACTTAAAATAACAGGACTGGATGTAGTAAAAGACCAAAACCTTGATGATGGGGCATTGAAAGATGCACGCATGGATTTTACGCTATTAAATACTAAAGAGCTGCCATTTGCAAATGATACTTTTGATGTAGTACTTGCATTGGCTACTATGCACCATACCGAAGACCCGGAATATTACCTGTCGGAACTAAAGCGCGTGATAAAACCCAGCGGTTGCATCATACTTATTGAAGAGATGTATATTAATCTTATTGATAAGGTATGGATATCGTCGCAAGATTGGTTGTTGAACAAAATGAAAGCGGGTGTACCTGTGCCACTCAATTTCCGCTCGCACAAGCACTACCTGAACGAATTTAAAAAGCAAGGCCTGACAATAGAACATGAAGACGGCATACGCTCATCAGTAACGTACATGCACGTCTACGTGTATAAACTCAAAAAGGCTTAACCCCTATCCTACAGCACACATGGCACAATTCGAGAACGTTTTCAATTCGGAAAAGCTTGCTGAATATGTAACCTTGCTTAAGTCAGACAAGTTTTTGCAGTATATGCAAAGCCGTATCGATTACGATATCAATAAGATAAAGCAACAGTATTTCAACTATATAGAAGAAGCGGAGTTTGGCATCCAACTTCTGTCCAAATTCGACTTAAGTAACAAGCGAATACTGGAAATAGGATCAGGCGCCGGCATACTCACATCGTGGATGCTGCTAAACGGTGTTGACATTACAGGCATTGAGCCTAGTGCCTTGGGATTTGACTTTCATAATGACATTTTTACAGCAATATGGGAATATTTTAAGCTACCGAAAGATAAGATATATGACCTCGTAGCTGAAGAGCTAGACCCAGGGCAACTTGGCAAGTTTCATCTTATCTTCTCAGTAAATGTCATGGAACATATACCTGTAGATAATCTGCAATTGGTATTCGAAAAGATGAAGGGTGTAATGCACGAAGATGGCATTATGTATCACCACTGCCCCAACTATATTGTACCTTTCGAACCACATTATGGAGTGCCGTTAGTACCATTCTTTCCGCAGGCAATTGGTAAGCTAAAGGGACTTAATCAACATGGCCTTTGGCAATCCATCAACTTCATTACCCTGCCTCAGGTGAAGCAAATTGCCCATAAGCTAAACCTTAAGGCCGATTTCAAGAAGCATGTAATGGCCGATACGTTTGCACGGCTTGACTATGATAAGGAGTTTGCCGCAAGGCATCCTATGCTAACGAAGGTGTATAGCATCTTCAAGAAGACGGGTATCTTCACGCTCATTAAGGCCATCCCACCCGTGCTCTGTACCCCAATGACCTTCACCGTATCGCATAAAAAATAAGCAACGGTATACCGTTGCTTATTTTTTGAACTATTGTAATAGCTATTAACCTTCTTGTTGCTCAGTAGCAGCTTCTTCGCTACTACCTTCAGCCGATGTTTCTTCAGCAGCAGCTTCTTCTGCTTTTGAAGCGGCTTTAGCAGCCATTTTCTCTTCAACACGGCGTACAGACTCTGTCATAGCAGCATGACGTTTTTCACTTTTGTGAGCACGGTGTGTTTCTTCACGTTTTGCAACCACTTGTTCGTGCTCAGCATTCCATGCTTCAAATTTTTCCCAGGCTGCTTTTTCATCAAACAGACCAAGGTTAACACCACGCATAAGGTGTTTCAGGTACAATACTCCTTTGAAAGAAAGAATACGGCGGCAAGTGTTTGTAGGTTGCGCACCATTTTGCAACCAATGCAAAGAACGCTCACGATTGATACGAACAGTTGCAGGGATGCTCAGCGGGTTATAAGTACCCAGCTTTTCAATAAATTTACCATCACGTGGAGCTGTGCTGTTAGCCACTACGATGAAATAAAACGGGCGCTTCTTAGACCCGTGGCGTTGAAGACGAATTTTAACCGCCATAAATAATAAAAATTATTTGCGTTAACAATAAAATTAAGGATTGCAAATTTAAACAATTACAGCTAACAATCAAGAGGATGCAGGCAGAATTTGTTAAAAAAATCCAAAGAACTGCTATTTTTTAGCTACTATCACAATGCCCCAGGCCATATGCCTGAATCCCGGAAGCTTGAGCAATAATGTATCGAGCGCCTTAAGCGGTTTGAACCACCAGCCGATACGGGATTCTTTTTCTTTAAAAATATGCTTCCAGTAGCGTACTTTATTAGGGTCTAGCCTGCGAACAAGATAGTAGTGAAGGAACAGCCAAAGTGTGGTGAACCAAAATTCACGATGCTCTACCTTAGAGAAGTATTTGCGGTACAAGTTCAGGATATCGAAACCAACCGGAACTTCATCAATCGTGCGTACTTCCATAGCCATACGCCGGTATACGTTAATAACGGGGTTGTACCGCAGCGGATCCCAGGTTACAAGTGTACCGCCTGCCTTTAATGCACCATGCATGGTTTTTATCCAATAGTCCTGATCTACCTGCGGAACGTGGTGTATCAGGTTAGCACAATGTATAATATCAAAAAAGTTCTCGTACAGGTCCAGTTTTTCAATTGGCGCAATCATCAGGTTCAGCTTCACATTATACCTGGCAGCCAGTTTTTCAGCAAACTCGCCCATTTTAGGCGAAATATCGTTGTAATAAACCTCTGCACCTTTTAATGCAAAATATACAGAGCTTTCGCCAAGGCCGGCCCCTACATCCAGTATTTTTTTGCCCCTGATGTCACCCAATTTATTCATGATATGGGTGTTCTCCATAGCCACGAAACTTTCAAACAAGGTTTCAACGTCTATATCTTCAACGTTTTCAGATAACGCCCACTCGTCGTGAAACGCTTCTTCGCGTTTTAAAAGCTCTTCTACACTTTCGCCGTGGTTGCTGCTCATTGTATATTAAGGGTATTATTACTGTGCCTTGCGGGCCATTTGTTCAAATATAATTAAAACATTGTTTCTTCCTAGCGCTTGCCAAATGGCATACCACCACCCATACCCGGCATACCCATGCCCGGCATCATTCCACGCATTTTGCCCATTTGCCCCATCATCTGGCGCATTTGCTCAAACTGCTTCATAAATGCATTCACTTCAGCAATATCTTTACCGCTGCCTTTAGCAATACGCCTGCGCCGGTTGGTATCAATAGCGTCGGGGTTGCTACGCTCATAAG
>JAEZIL010000267.1 GCA_023436685.1 Bacteroidota bacterium
GTTCGGCCCTGTTCTTCTACCTGGTAAAAGAAATATATAACCTTCCTATGATTGTATTGGCCTACCCGGGGCATGTAACGGTAGCCGTTAAGTTCGATAAACCTGTAGGCAAACCTGTTATTTACAACGGTGAGAAATATTCTATTTGCGAGCCAACACCACAAGCCGGCGACCCTGTGATGGGCGAACTGCCCCAAAGCTTAAAGAATGAGACTTATGAGGTAGCCTACGTATACAATCCATAATTCATGTTTATCGGCATTATTATAGGTTAGCATAAACACCGTGTATATATTTGTTGTACACGATGGGTGACAAAAAGTTTCATATTCCTTATACAGCATTGGCATGTTTTGTTTGTTTTATAGCCAATGTGTATGCCTACTTGCCCGGATTTCTTTCACCAGATTCTATTGATCAATATGGGCAGTCTTTAACCGGGCAATACAACGACTGGCACCCTATAGCAATGGCTGTATTCTGGAGCTTGCTGAATAAATTCTTTGTTGGTCCGCAAGTCATGCTGGTGTATCAGGTAGGGTGTTTATGGCTAAGTATATACCTGTTATTGCTATCAACTAAAAAAGCAGGATGGCGCATAGCTATCTGGATATTTGCATTTGCACCTTTTGTTCAAAACTTTGCCGGTTACATAATTAAAGATAGCCAGATGGCATTAAGCTGGCTATTGTCCTGTTCTATCCTTTTCTTTTTTTATCAGCGCAATAAGGCAGTACCTGTATATGCAGCTATTATATCGGGGCTTCTGCTGGTATATGGCTGTTTAGTGAGGCCCAATGCTATACCAGGCGCTATACCGCTATACCTTTTTTGGGCGTGGATGCTGGTATATAACAATAGAAAGCTAATGATTGCAGCTTATAGTTTACTGTTGATACTGATAACTATAGTTAGTAACTATTTTTTGAGTTATCGATTTTTCGATGTAACCCGCTCTTACCCACAAAACAAGCTGTACCTGCACGATATGGCAGCTGTATTTGTGCAAACAGGGGAGCCCGTATATCCACCTCAGCTTTTTGAAAACAATACTTTCGATACAACTGCTATTAAAGAAAAATACCACCCTGCCACTTACGATATGCTTTGGTGGAACCAACATGGGCAACCTATACACGAAGATCTGAACAATGAAGAAAAAACCTATCTCCTGCAAAACGCATGGATAAATACTATAACTGCTCATCCTTTTTTGTATTTATCAAATAGGTGGGAGAGCTTTCTATATTTTCTAATATTAAAAAAAAGGTCTGACGACTTTACCTACTATATCTCGTGGATATCTGACAACAAGTTTGGCCTTCAAGTAAAAGGGGGAAGAGTTCACGATACTTTCATTCGTTCGGTAACCATACACAAGCAAATGCCTTACATGAGGCCTTGGTTTTGGTTCTTTCTCAATATCATTTTACTGGCTTTTATACAATTTGCAGGCAAAAACCGAGCATTCTATATTGCAATCCTTCTATCATCATTAATGTATGTATTGCCGCAGTTTTTCATTTCGCAAACCGATACCGATTTCCGGTACATGTACTGGAACTGCATAGCCTGCTCGCTGGCGTTGATAATACTGATATCAGACGCTAGAAAGAAGGCTGATACAAAATTGAGTTAAGCTATCACAGGCTCGCTGTATACTTTTATCTCGTTATACAGCGTATCGCGTTCTACCGGTATTTTTCCTACGGCTGTTATAAGGTCGCAAAGATCTTCAGTACTCATTGCCGGGGCTTGCTCTTCCGATCCTGCCATAGAATATATCTTGGTTGTATCATCAATAGTACCGTCCAGGTCGTTTACACCAAAGGATAAACTTAATTGTGCACTTTGGCGCCCCAGCATTGGCCAGTATGCTTTCAGGTTGCGGAAGTTATCCATAAATATACGCGCAATAGAGTAGAGGCGCATATCTTCTATTACCGATACTTCGTTGATATGCGACATGTCGTTGTCTCCATTCCTGAATTTAAGTGGAATAAAGCAGTTGAAACCACCGGTTTTATCTTGCAACTGCCGCAGGCGGCTCATGTGGTCTACACGGTGTTCATAGTTTTCTATATGGCCATACAGCATGGTAGCATTACTATGCATACCCAAGTTGTGCGCAGTTTCGTGTATTTTCAACCAGCCTTCACCATCTACTTTATCCGCACATATCACATTACGTACATCAGGGTGAAATATCTCTGCACCACCGCCTGGCAGCGATTGCAAGCCAGCCTCTTTTAGCTTGCTCATGCCTTCTTCCACAGTCATTTTCGCCTTACGAAACATATAGTCCAGCTCAACAGCGGTAAAACCTTTCAGGTGCAGATCGGGGCGATGGGCTTTGATCTTTCCTAATAGCTCGCAGAAAAACTCAAGATTCATTTTAGGATGTACGCCACCTACAATATGTACTTCTGTTACCGGTTGGCCATCATACCTGCGTACAATATCCATCATTTGCTCAATACTCAGTTCCCATCCTTCATCTCGGTGCTTGTATTGGCGGGAGTATGAGCAGAAGTTGCAGGTAAAAACACATACATTGGTAGGTTCGATATGAAAATTTCTATTAAAATATACTTTACCATGATGCAGCCTTTGCGCAATATGCGCTGCCAGTGAACCTACAAATCCAAGCTCGCCTTTTTCAAAAAGCAAAACGCCTTCCTCCTCGGTCAGGCGTTCCTGGCTTTTTACTTTTTCCGCTATGGTAAGAAGTTGCTTATCTAAATTTTTATTGCTTAGGATGTGTGTTAATGTTTGTGTCTGCGCAATCATTGTAATATTATTTTTCTCGTCACTGTTCCTTCACTGTATTGGCATTGTACTGCGTAAATGCCTTTTGCTTTATCTGAAAGATCGATATTAAAACTTGTGGTTTTATCCACATTCTTTATTGTTATCACTTGCCCGGCCATATTAGTTACAACTACGCGTTGCAGTTTGCCGTTGTTTACAATGGTGAAAGAGCCTGTTGTTGGGTTGGGGTAAATAGCCGTTTCGCTGTGCAAAGTTAACGTGTTTATATTATCGGGCCATTCAGTACGTTCTCCGCTTTCATTTAATTCTTTATTATCACTGCCCAGCGATGCATTAACCCGGCTAACCTGGTCTTTGGTAAACATTAGCAAGCACCTGTCGGCTGAATAATCCATATAATTCATGAACATAAGGCCGTTGCCTGCCGGTGTACAGTCGTCTAATAAAGGGAAAACAGGACATCCGAAATTGAATGTTTCCTGTTTAGGTGTATCATCAATTCCATCGTCATCGTTACAGTTATCAGTAAGGCCCCATATATGCAATAGTTCAAAAAAATGGCCCACTTCATGAACCAATGTACGCCCACTGTCTGCATCGGCAACAAAATAGCCTTGGTTGCCAAAGTTTTGTCCCAATGTACCATAAGCAAGGGTTACCCGCCTTGGCTGGTTAAACAAAGGTTCATTTGTAGGTGACAAGGTAAAGCCAAGTACGCCCCCCCCAAAGCCTGTTATATTCACTACCCATACATTCAGGTAATGTGCTACATCCCATGGATCTACACCACCCGAAGAGGTTTTACGTTCATTGCCACCGCCTGCGTGAAAGCCAGATACTGAGTTGTTTTGCAATATCACATTTACGCCAGAGGTACTTTTGCCCTGAGGGTCGCGGTGGGCTAATTTAAACGTAAGCTGCATATCGCCTATTAACGGACGAAACGCAGCAGGCACATTACCAAGATCTGTATTCTTTGCATTAAAATCACGATTCAGCGCATTAAGCTGAGAAACAATGCGCTCGTTAATACCGTTAATGCCATTCAGTTGATCTATTTGCGCTTGATTTAACAGCACATGAAATACTACCGGTATCACTCTGCTGCTTGTAGTGCGTGCAGAAATATTACTCCCAGCTAGCGCCGCATTTTCCTTTATAGTTTGTTGCTGCTGACGGTACAATGCCTCAATTGACGGGTCGCTTTCCAGCTTTTGCTTCAATAAGATATCTGTAGCACACTTATGTTGGTTTTGAGCATAGGCAACAGGGATGCATATTGCCCAAAATAGTATTGCTAACAAATACTTGCTCATAGGGTTATTGTTTTAGCTATTACTTCTTCCTGCTATTTATCTCGTCGCGTATGTTAATGGCGCGAACGTAATCTTCCTGTTCCAATACCTTTTGCAACAGGTCGTTTAGCTCTTCATCACTCATATTCTTCAAATCCTTATCCATGCTTACCTTACTACCTTGCGCCGGAGCCGTTCCCTCGGCCGAAGGCGATCCGCTGGCAGTACCTTCTTCTGTTTGGTCAAGATATAGACCTGCCACTTCCAGTATGTTTTCAAAAGTATAGATACGGCAACTAGCTCTTACAGCCAGTGCTAAGGCGTCTGATGTTCGGGAATCTATCTCTATGGTTTCATTACCATTCTGGCATACCAGTTTAGCAAAAAATATTCCTTCTTCAAGTTTATATATTACAACTTCTACAAGGTCTATGCCAAACGTTGACATGAAATTAGCAAAAAGATCATGCGTTAATGGCCTGCTTGGTTGCATCCGTTCCAGTGCCACAGCTATAGCCTGCGCTTCAAATCCGCCAATAACAATAGGGAGGCGGCGTAAGCCGTTTACTTCGCCTAATACAACTGCATAAGAATGGGTTTGGGTGATACTATGAGAGAGGGCAACAATTTCCAGTTCTATCTTTTTCATTATGGCTAAATAGCTTTAAAAAAAACGTTTAGTCTATTTGTGAAGGTAGGCTTTTTATACGATATGGGGTTTGTCAAAAAAGGGTCAGGTCTTGTGCATGCCCTTGATTATCCGTCTCGTCTGCCACCAACGATATTTCCTTCAGGTCATTGCCTGCAATTTTACTGCCAATAGCTTTCCAGCCGGTAATTTCTACAGTTTCATGCAGTGCTATTTCTTCCTCGGTCAGGTCAGCTTTTTTCTTGCCACTTTTTACTATAAGCACAGGTTCAGGATGTGTGGTAACCAGCTCCAGAAAATTACCTTCGCCTTCGCGTATAAAAAGGTATTTATTTTTCAGGCTCTGTGCTTCTATAAGAAAGCGTTTTGCATTATACTGGTCATTTTTACTATCATAATATATGGCGCTTACTACCTTATCGGCAGCAAAACGCTCTATTAATACAACGGTCTCCGGTTCGTACCTGTTGGTCAGCTCAAAATCAGTCAGCTCGTAGGTTCCATCTTTATAAAAAACTATGATACGATCATTCTCATCAAAACTGCCCAGGGCTATGCCATTACCATCTTTATTAAGGCGGCCAACGGCAGCATCGTACCAGATCTTTTGGGCAGAAAGGGTAGAGCGGCCTTTTTCTTTAAGTTTGATACTCTTGATAGGGTATTTTGTTACCTGGTTGCCTTGTGCA
>JAEZIL010000269.1 GCA_023436685.1 Bacteroidota bacterium
CTTCTGCACCATACAAGATTGCGACCAGCCTAAGGTTGTAATTGACCGTATAACCGGTACTACTGCCGTAGCTACCTGGGATCCCGTACCTACTGTATATTCTTACGAATATGCTGTAAGCACAACACCTACTCCACCGGTTGCAGGCACCCACACCACATCTACAGCCGTACAGCTGCTAGGCCTGGCTCCTAACAGAACATTATACTTCCACATACGTGCTAAATGTAACCCAACGCCCCAATCGCTGTGGAGAACAGTTCCTTTCCATACTACGGTAGGTACTGCTGTTGAAGATGTAAACAATGGCCTGATGCTGAATGTGTACCCTAACCCTGTACAAAACCAGCTAAATATAACCCTGGATGGCCAGATAGCTGATATAGCTACAATAACACTAACTGACGTTACCGGCAAAACGGTGTATAGCAATACTATAACCGGCGATGCCCAAATAGATATGAGTGGCCTGCCTAAAGGCGTATATATGCTGAAATATGCCGACGGCAAACGCTACAAACTGACCAAAATAATGAAAGACTAAGTAACACAAAGGTTAATGAATGAATAAAGGTGGCTCTACAGAGGCCACCTTTATTTGTTTTATAGCATTCCCTAACCCTGATTATTGATTATATGTGATTAATGCTTGGTGAAACGAAGTGTTTGTCGCTTATCTTTTTTTGTTATCTCAATCAAATAACTACCCGGTGCAAATGCAGTAATATCTAACGGTTGCTTATCTTTCTGTATTCCTGATGCAACTGTGCGGCCAGCAATATTCTTAATAATATATATTGCATCCTCTATTCCGCTTATAGATATCTGATTGCCGGCAGGATTGGGGTACACTGCAATAATATCTTCAGTCGTAATATTATCTATACCCGTAGAACGATAATGAGGGCCAACTCCTATGCTATCATATACCAGCTTATATTTTACGTTAGTACCATCCCACCAGGCAGCCATCATATAGTTACCAGTATTACTAGTGCTACTGACGGCGACAGGTGTTGTAAAACCCAGAGGTGGCGAAGGTAATGCAGTAGTATTAACATCAAAAAGTGGCATTACTAATGACCCTCCTGTTGCTGCAATATTAGCTGCATTAACAAGGGTTGTACCGGGAGCATACATAATAGATTGATACAGGCTATTATATTTACCCGAACCTCCTAAAGTTGCCGACATGCCTGTACCAGCAGATATCGCTGTTTCTGTATAGGAATTAGTAGTGCTAAATGATGTTGAAATAGTCTGTGCCGCACCACACAACTGACATGATAAAGAATTATACTCATTTATTTGATAAACCCCTCCAGCTGTTTGTTTAGGACATACAACCACCCATTCTGGATTACCTGAGGTGTTATCATATTGGCTTTGAGATTCAATTCGTGGAACTCCTAATGTATAGGGGTTAAAATTGTATTCAGGAGCCCATTCTTGTGAAATACTTGATGTAACCGGAGCTCTCGAAATTATCAACTCGGTTTGAGTAGCCATCCCACTTTGTGTCCAAACAAAAGCAGCATACTTATCTCCCGTACTTACATCAGTATAAGCTGAAATATCTGAATGGAAAGGAGCTCCCCAAACCAACCAAGGTATAACAGTGGTGGTAACTGGGGGTTCGATGTTGCCTACTACTCCCATACCAACCATAGTAATACCGGGAGATGAACCATTATAATGCCAACTGGCTGCGAATTCTGGCACAGCAGGTGCACCATTTATTGTAGTATTTGCATCTGTATAACCGTCTATGTGCGGCCAAGTGCCTAACCTTGTCTCAAGCACTTGCGTAGTTAATAGTGTGAGCGTTAAACCTATAGACGGTGCAGGAGAGATGTTAGCTTGGTATACTCTTAGTTCTATTGTGCCAGTGTTTTCATAAATAACACCTATGTAGTAACCATTAGTAGTATTGCCTATCATTACATCAGGCCGTTTTGCTTTAGGTATTGTAACACGCCTTGTGCCGGAGCCTGCCACTGTAGCACCTTTAAATTGGACTTGTACTGTTACTGATTCTGTGGGCCCATTGGTAACATTATCCCAAACCACTGTGGATAGGGTGTACTTATTGCCGCCTATTGACAGTTCTAACGCATCGCAGTTAATATTGCTAACGTTAGAACCTACACCTGCGATAGAATCGGGAATAGTAGCAGGAATGGGTTGTGCATTTGTCTCAGTCGACAAAGAAAGAACGGTAAGGCATATGGCTATGCCCAGGATTTTTGTTTTCATTGTTTTTCATTTTGTGGGTTAAAGGAATGCATGACGAATATAATAAAAACTTGCAGATATGTATACATGTCACATATACTAACCATCATCAAATAACACTAAAAGATTATCTTCGTGTAAACATTATCCCTTTTCATTGTCGGCTATTATATACTACCTGGCGCTGCCATTTATTTACCTGCTATCGTTAGCACCGTTCCGGTTGCTGTATATCCTTTCCGATGGGTTGTATTTTTTGCTGTACCACGTGTTGAGCTACCGTAAAGAAGTAGTGCTCACCAACCTGCGCAATTCATTCCCTGAAAAAAGCGAGCAAGAAATCAACAACATCGCCAAAGCTTATTATAGCTACCTGTGCGACCTTTTCCTGGAGACCTTTAAAACGCTCACCATAAGTAAAGAGAAAATGCTGCAGCACTGCTATTTCAATCCGCAGGCAAAAGCATTGTTTGATAAGCTGGCGGCAGAGAACAAGAGCATTATACTGGTGCTGGGCCACCTGGGTAATTGGGAGTGGGCAGGCAATACAGTGAGCCTGCAATTAAAGCAGCAGCTATACGTTATATACCACCCTATCAGCAATAAATATTTCGACTGGCTGATGTATAAAATGCGCAGCCGCTTTGGCACTAAACTAATAGCTATGAAGAATACCTTCAGGGATATGCTGGAAAACAGGAACGAGCTGAATGCTACCGCTTTTATTGCCGACCAGACACCGGCGCCTGAAAGCGCTTACTGGACCACCTTCCTGAACCAGGACACCCCTGTATTTAAAGGTACTGAACTGATATCGAGAAAAATAAACTACCCTGTAGTATATGCTACCGTAAAGCGTGTACGCAGGGGCTATTACGAGCTGTTTGCCGAAGTGCTGCATGAAACACCTAAAGCTACCGCCGAAGGTGAAATTTCTGAGCTGCACACACGCAGGCTGGAAAAAGATATAATAGCACAACCTGAAGTGTGGCTATGGTCGCACAGAAGGTGGAAACATAAAAGACCAATTGAGAGCAAATGACCGGACGAGAACTGATATTGGCCACCAAGCCTTTTGCTAAGGAAGACAGGCGCAAAAGCTGGATGCACTTATTATCTACTTTGCTATTGCTGGGAAGCGCCCTGGCGGGAAGCTGGTTTATGCCATACCTGGCGCTTAAGCTGGTATGCAGTGTGCTGGCAGGCTTGTTGCTGGTACGTATGTTCATCATCTATCACGATTTTCAGCACCATGCCATATTGCACAGGTCGGTATTGGCCGATGTGATCATGTCTCTGTACGGGCTGTATGTGCTGGCACCTGCAAGCATCTGGAAGCGCTCGCACGATCATCACCACAATCATAACTCCAAACTATTCAGCGCCAGTATAGGC
>JAEZIL010000044.1 GCA_023436685.1 Bacteroidota bacterium
ATCAATTAAGGGTGTAAATGAAGGTGACTTTGCAATGATATTTGGATACCCAGGCCGCACTAACAGGTATGAGATCTCTCAAGGTGTAGATTTGGCGATCAGCGAACAAAACCCGTCTATAGTTAACATACGTGAAAAACGTTTAGCTATTATGCGCAAGCATATGGATGCTGATAAAGCCGTTTACCTGAAGCTAACCTCAATGTATGCCGGCATATCTAACTACTGGAAATATTTTATTGGCCAAACCGAACAACTGAAACGCCTTAAAGTTGTTGATCAAAAAGCTTCAGTTGAAAAAGAATTTACTACATGGGCAGCCAAAAATGCACCTGAATATAAAACTGTATTAAATGAGTATGGTAATATTTACAAAAACTACCAACCATATGCTAAACATGCGGTTTATTACTCTGAAGCATTTAGAGCACCTGTACTTACTAAAATAGCTGGCTCGGTAGAGCCATTGCAAAAAGAGCTTAATAAAGAAAAACCTAATAAAGATTCAGTAAACAAGTTTGCAAAAGCTGTAAAAACAGCATACACAACTAATATTAAGTTTTACGACGCAGGTGTTGATAAAGAACTATTTGCGGAAATGACCAATATGTTCTACAATAATGTGCCTAAAGATCAGCAACCGGGTATATACCAAAATGTGATCTTTAAAAACTATGGCACCAATAGCGATAAAACATACACAGATTATACAAATTATGTTTACAGCAACACAATACTATTAGACAGCAATAAGATAAATGATTTGGTTAAAGAGCCAACTCTGGAAAAAATAAATAATGACCCTGCTGTTGTTTACGCAACTAGCTTTATCGACAATTATAAAAATAAAGTAGAAGCTAAAGTAAACACCTTCAACGATAGGAAAAAAGAATTGAGTAAACTCTATGTGAAAGGATTAATGGAAAAGAACAAAAACCAACTTTTCTATCCTGATGCTAACTCTACTATGCGTATAACATATGGAAAGATATTGGGTTACGATCCACAAGATGCTGTACACTATGACTACTTTACAACGCTTGATGGTTTTATAGCTAAATACAAACCAAATGATGATGAATTTGATGCCTCACAAGAATTGCTGGAGCTATATAAGAATAAGGACTATGGAATGTATGCAGATAAGGATGGAACTTTACATACCTGCTTTATTACTACTAATGATATAACAGGTGGTAACTCAGGCAGCCCTGTAATGAACGGGAATGGTGAATGGATAGGTATAGCTTTCGATGGCAATTGGGAAGCGATGAGTGGCGACATAGCTTTCGATAAAAACTATAAAAGGACTATTTGTACAGATTCGCGCTTTATACTATTTATAATAGAAAAGATGGGGAAAGCTCATAATCTTCTTGAAGAAATGGATATCCGTAAATAATTCTCTGCTAAAATAAAAATAGAAAAGCCCCACATCTCTGTGGGGCTTTTCTATTTTTTTTAAATACTACGATACTAATTCTTCAACAATATCCTTTTCTATACGCAAGTTCTCAATTATATCTTTTTGCCTTTCAGGGGTATTCTTGCCCATGTAGTAGCTAAGCAAATCCTTTATCTGTGCTTCCTGGTTAAGTAACACCGGCTCTTTACGCATATTGTCACCAATGAATTGACCAAACTCTTCAGGGGATATTTCGCCCAAACCTTTAAATCTGGTGATCTCCGGCCTGTTACCCAGCTCTTTTATAGCATTCCGCCTTTCTTCATCAGTATAGCAATAGATAGTCTTTTGCTTATTGCGCACACGAAATAGCGGAGTCTCTAATATATATACATGCCTATGCTTAACCAAGTCAGGGAAAAACTGCAGAAAAAAGGTCATTAACTACAAGCGGATGTGCATGCCATCTACGTCGGCATCGGTAGCTATGATGATATTGTTATAACGCAACCCATCCATACCTTCTTCTATATTCAAGGCATGTTGTAACAAGTTAAACTCCTCATTCTCATACACCACCTTCTTAGTAAGCCCAAAACAGTTAAGTGGCTTACCACGCAAACTAAATACAGCCTGGGTTTCCACGTTTCGGCTTTTTGTTATTGAACCACTTGCTGAGTCGCCTTCAGTAATAAAAATTGTACTTTCTAATTGCTTTTGCTGATATTCTTCTTTGCCTTTAGCAGGAGGTTCTACATTCAGGTGTATACGGCAATCGCGCAATTTCTTGTTATGAAGGTTAGCTTTTTTAGCACGTTCGTTTGCTAATTTACGAATACCTGAAAGCTCTTTACGTTCACGCTCGCTTTGTTCTATCCGTTTCTTCAGTGCGTCAGCTACCGAACTATTTTTGTGCAGGTAATTATCAAGCTCTTTTGCCAGAAACTCCAGAACAAACACTTTCATTGACGGGCCTCCCTCCCACACATATTGTGAGCCCAGCTTGGTTTTCGTTTGCGATTCAAATACGGGTTCCTGTACCCTTACCGATATGGCGGCGCATATACTTTGCCTTATATCTGCAGCATCATAATCTTTCTTGTAAAAATCACGAATCACTTTTACAAAAGCCTCACGAAATGCAGCCTGATGTGTACCACCTTGCGTAGTATGCTGGCCATTTACAAACGAGTAAATGTCTTCACCGTAATCTCCCGTATGTGTTAGTGCAATTTCTATATCTTCTCCCCTCATATGGATGATGGGGTACCGTAGTGTGTCTGGATTAGTTTTCTTTTGAAGAAGGTCCAGCAACCCGTTTTTCGAGACATAATTCCTACCATTAAAATTGATCTGAAGGCCTGCATTAAGAAAGCAGTAGTTCCAAATCTGATTTTCAATATATTCATTCAGGAAATGGTAGTTGCGAAATACAGTATCGTCAGGAGTAAATGAAACTAGTGTACCATTTGTTTCGCTGGTTGCGGCTTCCTTATGTTCTTTAATTAAAATACCTTTTTCAAACTCTGCGGTTTTTACCCTTCCTTCTCTAAAGGCAGAAACAGTAAAACTGCTGCTAAGCGCATTAACAGCTTTAGTACCTACACCGTTTAATCCAACTGACTTCTGGAACGCCTTGCTATCATACTTAGCACCTGTGTTTATCTTACTTACAACATCTACAACTTTACCTAGGGGTATACCACGACCATAATCTCTCACAGTTACTACTCCATCGCTCACTTTTATTTCAACGCGTTTACCGAAGCCCATTGTATATTCGTCAATACAGTTATCTACTACCTCTTTGAGAAGTATATAAATACCATCATCTACGCTGCTTCCATCGCCCAACTTGCCTATATACATACCAGGCCTTAGACGAATATGTTCGCGCCAGTCAAGAGACCGGATACTTTCTTCAGTATATTGATTCAATAGTTCTGCCATTTACACTTACCTTTTTGCAAAGAAATAGAATTCAACTCATTTGTACTATAATTAGCTGAATATGAATATGGATAATATAGAAAAACCGGGACGGTCATGTCCCGGTTTATATTTTTTGATCTTTCGACTAAAACTTCCAGCCTAATGTAAGAGCTAACGTATTCAGGCTATTTTTAATAGTTGCCGTGGGTACCTGTACCTGCAACTCATCTAATGTATAAGGCTGCTCTTGCTGGTTATAGCTACTGTTCACAAACCCAAGATCAGCAAACCACCTATCGGCACGGAAACCTACACCTGCAGAAATATCCATTCGGCTTGCCTTGTCATAGCTAATATTTTTATATGGATTACCGTAATAGCCGAACCCTAAACGTACCATTATCATATCAAAACGCCCCTCTGCACCTAAACGAAAGTTGGATGCTCCCTTGAAATTGTCTTTGATATAAGTGTTAACATCTGCAGCCGTCCCTTCATAACCGGGAAACTTATATTTCATCGAAGCATAGTTAACATACTCATAATCAGCTGTTATAAATCCATACTTACCTATAATACCAGATGCACTCACTACCGCTCTCCAAGGAGTGGTTAATCCATATTCATAAGTATTCTCAGGAATATCTAAGCCCGACTGCAATACTGTTGTAGTACCTGGAAATCCCAAAGCATTCCTCAGCCCTTCTGTATTCGATGTAATACTTCGGTTTTGTATATCAGTAAGTCCAAAGTAGGTAGGTGTATGGAACGCCGCCCCTACCCTGAAATTATCAACTGGCTTATAAATGAACCCTAGCTTAACATTAATACCTAGCCCCGTGGTTGTCAGCCTCTCGTTAAAGCTAAAATTATCAAAGTAGTTGTTGGGATTTGATGTTGCATCACGTTCTTCATATGTAACATCTCTTCTGTATGTCAAGGCTGGTAACCCGATTGT
>JAEZIL010000108.1 GCA_023436685.1 Bacteroidota bacterium
GGCCTGTAGTACGTACTTTATCTTCTTCGAAAGAAATTGCCCTACCCGATTTTACAGCCATCATTATATAGCTGTTGCCATCAGTAAGCGATACGTCCAGCAGTTGGTCGCCTTCTTGTATAGTTATAGCGTTGATACCATTCTGGCGCGGGCGGCTAAAATCCTGAAGTGAGGTTTTTTTGATGATACCTTGCTTGGTACACAGCACAACACAATGGCTGGTAACATAGTCTTTATCTTCCAGGTTCGGTATATCCATTATCGTCCTGATCTTATCATCAGGCGGCAACTGGATAAGGTTTTGTATAGCCCTGCCTTTCGCATTGCGGTCTGCCTCGGGTATTTCATATACCTTCAGCCAGTAGCAACGCCCTTTTTCTGTAAAGAACAGCAGTGTATGGTGTGTTGAAGCAATAAATAAATGTTCTATAAAGTCTTCTTCGCGCGTGCGGCCTCCCATAGCACCACGGCCGCCACGGCGCTGGGCACGGTATTCGGCAGCTGAGGTACGTTTTACATATCCTAAATGAGAAACAGTGATTACTACATCCTCTTCCTCGATCAGGTCTTCTATCCTCATTTCATTGGCCAGGTATTGGATCTCTGATTTCCGGTTATCGCCAAATTTTTTCTGCACATCCAGCAGTTCATCTTTAATGATCTGGTAGCGCAAACCTTCGTTAGCCAAAATCTCTTTATAGTGAGCTATCTGCTTCATTATTTCAGCATGCTCTTCGCGTATCTTATCGCGCTCCATGCCTGTAAGGCGTTGCAAACGTAGTTCCAATACAGCCTTGGCCTGTATATCGCTCATGCCAAATTTCTCTATCAATCCTGTCTTTGCCTCATCAGGGTTTACAGAATTGCGGATAAGGGAAATGACCTCGTCCAGGTGGTCCAGCGCTATCAGGTAACCTTCTAAGATATGTGCGCGTTTTTCCGCTTCACGCAGTTCATACTGTGTACGGCGAACTACAACATCATGCCGGAAGTATACAAATTCCGATATGAGATCTTTCAGGTTCAAAGTACGGGGCCGTCCGTTCACCAGCGCTACATTATTGATACCGTAAGAGGTTTGAAGCTCGCTGTATTTATATAGCTGGTTAATGACAACTTGTGCTACTGCATCGCGGCGCAGCTCTACCACCAGGCGGGTACCGTCTTTATTCGATTCATTAGCTACGTGGGTAATGCCATCTATGATCTTATTATTAACAAGCATGCCTATCTTCTCAGCAAGCGCATCGCGGCTTACCTGGTAAGGCACTTCGGTAATAACAATTTGTTCCTTGCCTGATTTTGTAGTTTCAACATTCACCTTGCCACGCAACACCACCCTGCCCCGGCCTGTATGCATACCTGCTTTTATGCCTTCAATACCGAAGATGATACCTCCTGTAGGAAAATCGGGCGCTTTGACAAACTTCATCAGTTCATCTATGGTTATCTCCCTATTGTCAATAAAAGCAATGCAACCATCTATTACCTCTGTTAGGTTATGAGGCATCATATTAGTAGCCATACCTACAGCAATACCCGATGAGCCATTTAACAACAACTGGGGTATACGGGTAGGCATTACTGTTGGCTCCTGCAATGAATCATCAAAATTCAAAGAAAAATCAACTGTTTCTTTATCCAGGTCTTCCATCATACCCTCGGCAAGACGCTGTAAGCGGGCTTCTGTATAACGCATAGCTGCCGGGCCATCACCATCCTGAGAGCCATAGTTACCCTGGCCATCAACCAATGTGTAACGCATACTCCACGGTTGCGCCATACGTACCATCGCATCATATACAGAACTATCGCCATGTGGGTGGTATTTACCTAACACCTCACCTACTATACGGGCAGATTTCTTATAAGGTTTGTTGTAATTAACACCCAATTCGTGCATAGCATATAGCACACGCCGGTGTACCGGTTTTAATCCATCACGAACATCGGGTAAAGCACGGCCAACTATAACCGACATCGAATAGTCGATATAGGCTGTTTTCATCTGCTCTTCAATGTTAACCTGAACAATTTTGTTGGTTTCAGAAGAGTTTTCTTCAGGTGTTAAATCCTGGTTGTTTTGATCCATAAATGACTATAAAAAGAGTTCGCAAATATAACGAAATAAGGGCGTTATACCTAGTTAAAAGTATGAATGCGCCCGTATTACAAGCCTATTTTTTATGGCTTTTATTTTTCTAGTCTTCTATAGCTTCAATACCTTGTTGTTTAAGGTTTTCAAGGTGTTTTTTCATGGCTTCCAGTTGCTGCTGTGTATGACCTTGCCAGCCATTTATTTCCCCAATAACTTTAAGCGGATATTGTGTGCGATAAGACTTGGTTGGATTACCGGGAAACTTCTTGTCTGTCAGGTTAGGGTCATCTTCATATAAACCAGTAGGCTCAACTATGTATATTTTTTCAGGCTCGTTGCCTAATGCTAATTCGGCACCCCATATGGCTGCATCCAGAGTAGCAGTAAAATATACATATTTAGCTTTTTTTCTTGCACCGTAATTAGAGCCAAATCCCGGTGCGATAAGACTACCCGGATGCAGATCTGCTTTTGTACCGTGATAAAATGTGCAGGTATCTGAATGGTTCGACAATATAGTATTGTTTTCTTTAGGCGTCATATTAAAGTCTATCTTTTGTTTCGTTCATTAATGCTATTGCTTTTGTAAAATAAGTTTCCAGTACTTTTTGCTCTTCGCTATTAAAAGATGCAATCAGGTTTTCTGATTGATCCTGGAAGGCCTTGTACACAGGTTCCAGCAAATCTTTTATTTTCCCTGTATCAGGAACAATAATTACTTTTCGCCTGTCATCTTTTGCAAATTTTCTCTTTACCAGTTGTTTCTTTTCAAATCGGTCTATCAACCCGGTAACAGCTCCCGTAGTAAGCCCGGTTAATGTTGCCAATTCTCCGGCTGTCATTTCTCCTTTCTGCATTATGAATCCAAGGTATTTATGATCGGTACCGGAAAGGCCCATACTGCGTGCAGCCGCTTCATGCAGTTGTAAAGAAGTGTATGCGTAACGCTGGCTTAGTTTTCTAATACGTATAACCTCATCCTTTTTCATAATTATCTTATTCTCCAATTATCTTAGTTGCAAAGATAATTATATTTGTTTAAAAAATAGCCCGCTATTGCGGGCTATAAAAAAAAATGTGTTAAGCATCGGGTATGACTGGTTCTACAAGCTTTATCAGCTTATCCAGGCTTTCCTGCCAACCCAGGTAGCACATATCAGCGGGTATTGCAGCAGGAATATTTTCTTGCAATACTTTCAATTCAGTACCAGCAAGGTTCTTCTTAAGCCATATGGAAGTAGTTATTTCACCCGGCAGATTTGGATCATCGAACCTGTCAACATATTTTATAAATTCGTTTGGCTTAAGCTCGAGATATTCACCTCCAAATGAATGGCCGTTACCTGTTGTGAAATTCTGAAATGACATTCTGAATTTACCACCTACCTGCACATCCATTTCGTGTACGGTACAAAGAAAACCATAAGGTGGCAGCCAGGAAGCAATTGCCAGGGCTTCGGTGAAAGCACGATATACTTTTTCAGGTGAAGCCTTAATAACCCTGTGTAATGATACATTGTTGTCAGACATAAGATTTTAGTTTTGTTTTCCTACTCATATGGCTTTTCGGTTCCGCCCGTTTGCAGTGGGGTCTGCTCCACAGCATAAGTGATTTTACAATCATTTGCTTTCACAAAGATGATTGTAAAAAAATACACTTAGCAGGGCTATTTGCGAATAAAGTAAAACCTGTTTGCGCCGGGGCATCAGGTATTATTCAACACCGTAAGATTCTAATCTTCCAGCCTTAGCATACGGTTATCTACCATCTGGAAGAAATGATGTGGCTGGTAGGTTCTCCACTGAGGATAGTCGAACAATTTAAGATACCTGTCGATATGCGCATGCTGTACATCATATTGCGTTTGTTGGGGCATATCAACTGCTGCAATCCAGCCGCCATAGTCTTTTATATCTTCATACCACTCCTCATAATAGTCGGTATCGCCACTATGAAAGTTGAGCACGTTCTCGGTTATTAATATGAACTTATAAATATCCTGTGCTATCAGTTCATCTATTACAGAGCGCTTCAGTTGCATTATATCGTTTTCTACAGCATCGTTCCATTCACCTATCATTTCAATGATAGCGTAATTGAAATCATAATCGGCAAAAAGCACCTTTAAGTATAAGGTACGGGAGCCAAACTCATCCCACTGGGGGTGTATGTAATAGTTGTACACTGTATTGCTATATTCAAACTCGCTATACTCCCGGCCATAAAACGGCGACTTTTCGTCCTCTTCAGCCATATACAAGTGCCGCCAGTTATAATATGGTTCAATCTCGTGCATTTATACGCTCCTCTTATTCCTGCTGTTCTTACTATTTAATTTTTGCGTCTCCATACTTTTCTCTCCATGCCAGTATGCCACCGGTTACATTTACAGTATTGGTAAAGCCGGCTTGCTCCAATATCATACAAGCCTGTGCACTCCTGGCTCCCGATTTGCAATGGATAATGAGCTCTTCGTTTTTCAGGTTCTCTATGTCTTCCAGTTGAAAGTTGACAATGTTACCCAGTGGTATTAGTTGTGCACCCATATTAAATTCTTCATATTCCGTTGGTTCCCTTACATCAATAATATGAACAGGTGCCCCTGAATCTATTTTAGCTTTTAGTTCTTCAACAGTTATTTGTCGCATATATATGTGTGCTTAAAGTTTTACAAATTTTTGTGGTTCCCTGTCCAGTCCGGCCGACTGTAATTGTATAAAGTACGTGCCAGCCATCAGGGCCGATACACTTATTGTTTTATCGCTATCTACAATTCCTTTAGCTACTACCCTGCCTTCAATACTGGTAATAGTATATTGTACTTGTTCATGGCCATTTAAAAAATCAAATATCAATTCGTTTTCTGCTGGATTGGGGTATACCGACCAGCGATCTGTTTTGATAGCTATCTTCTCTACTTTGCTGGGTATAATTGGCCCAACTATAGGCCTTATCATTATAGCGCCACTTATGGTCGATGCTTCCCAGTAGCCACTAACATTAAAATATAAGTGGTTCGCACCCGTACGGTTAGCATCAAGGCCCAAATAAAGACTATCGCTGCCACCTAAGGCAGGTTGTATTGTGCCAATATAGAAAGTACCTGCTGGCAGTGGCACAGGCTCATCAAATTTATAAACGTACAAATTACCCTGTGCTAAATAACCGGGTTGTAAAAAATCCTGTTGATATACCAGGTCGTCGGTACCTCCACCAAACCCTATTTCCTTATACACGCCTACTGAAAAGTATTTGTAAAAACCCATAGGCACCTGGCGGCCAAAATAAATGGCTACACCTGTTAGCGTATCGGCTTCATTCAAATGGTATTCAATAGCGGTTTTTGCGGGAAGTGTAGAAAACTGGTTCAGGTAATAGCTTTTCTCAGCAGTGCCATCATCATAAGCGAAGAAATTATGGAATATCTGGTGGTGCACTATAGTGTCGT
>JAEZIL010000138.1 GCA_023436685.1 Bacteroidota bacterium
CACACCTGAAGACCAGAAATTTGAAATAGGTAAAGCTCAGGTACTGGCCGAAGGTACCGATGTATCTATTATAGCATGCGGCCACATGGTTTGGCTGGCTGTAGAAGCTGCTAAAGCGCTGGCTGAAAAAGGCATCTCTGTCGATCTGATCAACATGCATACCATTAAGCCGCTGGATGAAGCTGCTATCATAAAATCGCTGAGCAAAACAGGTTGTGTAGTTACTGCCGAAGAGCACCAGATAAACGGTGGCCTGGGCGATAGCGTAGCGAACGTAGCAAGCCGCGAATGCCCTGTACCGCACGAATATGTAGCGGTAATGGATACATTTGGCGAAAGCGGCAAGCCGGTAGATCTGCTGGCTAAGTACGGTCTTACTAAAGAGAACATTATTGCTGCGGCTGAAAAAGCTATCAGCAGGAAAAAGAAATAAAAACCGCCTGAAAGGGCAACAAAAATAATATACGCCAATATGCAGGCAACACTGGAACAAGCAACGCAATTAGGCCTTCGCGAAGAGGAGTTTGAGCAGATAAAAGAGATACTGGGCCGTACGCCCAATTTTAACGAAGTAGCTATGTACTCCGTTATGTGGAGCGAACACTGTAGCTACAAAAACTCAATAACTCAACTAAAAACCTTACCGCGCGATGGTGCACGCCTGCTGGTAAAAGCCGGTGAAGAAAACGCGGGCTTGGTTGATATAGGCGATGGCTGGGGTTGTGTATTTAAAATAGAATCGCATAACCACCCTTCTGCTATCGAACCTTTTCAGGGTGCGGCAACAGGTGTAGGTGGTATTCACCGCGATATATTCACGATGGGTGCCCGTCCTATAGCTTCTCTTAACTCACTGCGTTTTGGCAAGCTGGACAACCCTAAAACCAAATGGCTGGTAAAGGGCGTAGTAAAAGGTATCTCTCACTATGGTAACTGCTTCGGCGTACCTACCGTGGGTGGCGAAATATATTTCGAAAGCTGCTATCAAACCAACCCGCTGGTAAATGCTATGAGTGTGGGTGTAGTACGTGCAGGACAAACAGTGTCGGCAACGTCGCACGGTGCGGGCAACCCGGTGTTTATCGTTGGTGCATCTACAGGTAAAGATGGTATAGGTGGTGCGTCTTTCGCTTCTGCCGATATCAGCGAAGACAGTGCAGAGCAACTGCCATCAGTACAAGTGGGCGATCCTTTCGAGGAAAAGAAATTATTAGAGGCTTGCCTGGAAATGATACCTACAGGTGCATTGATAGGCATGCAGGATATGGGTGCAGCAGGCATCACTTGCAGCACGAGCGAAATGAGTGCTAAAGGCGAACATGGTATGATCATCCACCTGGATAAAGTACCAACCCGCCAGCAAAACATGAAACCTTGGGAAATGCTGCTGAGCGAAAGCCAGGAGCGCATGCTGATAGTGGTAAAGAAAGGCCGCGAAGCAGAAGTACAAAAGATATTCGACAAATGGGATATCCACTGCGCGCAGATAGGCGAGGTAACTGCCGATAAGAACCTGAAATACTACATGAATGGCGAGCTGATAGCTGATGTGCCTGCAGAAAGCCTGGTATTGGGTGGTGGCGCTCCTATTTACAAGCGCGAATACACAGAGCCTAAGTATTTTGAAGAAATAAACAAATTCAACCCCGATAGCGTTGCACAACCTGCCGACCTGAAAGAGGTAGCATACCAAATGGTGCAATTGCCAACTATAGCATCTAAGCGTTGGGTGTACGATCAGTATGATTCAATGGTAGGTACAGGCAATACGCAAACCAATGAGCCAAGCGATGCACCCATAGTACGTGTACATGGCACCAGCAAAGCAATTGCTATGACTACCGACTGTAACAGCCGCTATGTATTTGCCAACCCGTATGTAGGTGGTATGATAGCAGTAAGCGAAGCTGCGCGCAACATAGTGTGTAGCGGTGGTTTGCCGGTAGCCATTACTAACTGCCTGAACTTTGGCAACCCTTACAACCCTGAAGTATACTATCAGTTTGTACATGCTATAAAAGGTATGGGCGATGCCTGCCGCAAGTTTGATACACCAGTAACAGGTGGCAATGTGAGCTTCTACAACCAGTCATCGTACGATGGCCCGGTATATCCTACACCAACTATTGGCATGGTGGGCATCCTGGATAATATAGAGCAGAAGATGACTATGTTCTTTAAGAACGAAGGCGATATTATCTATCTGCTGGGAGAAAATAAAGCTGACTATAATTGCTCTGAATACCTGCACCAGATACATGGTGTTACGCATAGCCCTGCCCCTTACTTTAACCTTGAAGAAGAGGCAAAACTGCAAACAACATTGCTGCAGCTAATACGCGACAAAAAAGTGCAATCAGCACATGACATTTCGGAAGGTGGCCTGTTCGTAACCATGCTGGAAAGCGGTATGCAACTGAACATGGGCTTTGAGCTTACCTGCGATAACAACATGCGTAAAGATGTCTTCCTGTTTGGCGAGGCACAAAGCCGCGTAGTAGTGAGTGTAAGCCCTGCCCAACAGCAGGTTTTCGAAGCATCTTTGAATGGCCTGAAAGCAACCAAACTGGGTACAGTGAAAGCAGATGGCCATATAGTAATAGATGGCGACAACTGGGGTCCGATAACCGACTGGAAGAACGCTTATGATACGGCTATTGAGAAACTGATGAATAGCTAAGCTAATATAGATACTAAGCGTCGTAGCAAACCTGAGAGTAGCCTACGTCGCCGGGCATGGGTGGGTGTAACTTCTTTACAGCCACCCTTATTCGTTCCGTAGGGGGCATCTCCACCTTCAGCCGGGCATAGATGTTCTGTACAAAGGTCTCCAATAGTTGCCCCGTTTCGTTGAAAACATCGGCAACTATGCCGTGTACAATGCTGTAGTCGGCAAAGGGCCATGGTTCTCCATCCTTAGTTACCAGGTAGAGGTCAACATCTACTTCAAAGTCATTGCCAATGAAGTGCTCTTGCGGGTAAAGGCCATAAGGTGCATGTATGCGTATGCCATGCAGCGAAACGGTTAGCATACTGCAAAACTACTTAAACCTAGTATCGAATGAATAGGGGAATGGCAATACCTCATGTGATTTGCTGTTAAGCGCTGGTTCCAATGTATTCAGGTCATATACATTGTAATAACCATTATTACCGCCGCAGCTAGATGCATGGTGCGGGGCTGGCCCCGATGGATCGGTATTGGTACTTGCAAAGTAGAACACGCCGTTCTTATCGTCGACCGTAATGCCGTGTGGCGAAGCAAATCTGCCTTTTATCTTCTTGACAACAGTATTGGTGTTATAGTTGATGACATATACTGACCCCCTGAATGTAACCCGCGGTGTAGAGAATTCAGGAGCCGGATCCTCAATACAGGTAACAAATAAGTAAGGTAGTTTGTTAGAGATAGCCATCTCCTGTGGTTTACGCCCTACATGTATCACAGCTGGCCCATCGGTAACCAGGGCATCAGTTGCTGTGCTCATAACACGCACCTCATCCGACTTCTCGCATGTGATGAATAGCTTCGTCTTGTCGGGTGTGATAATGATCTCATGGGGGTTGGCGCTATCCGCCTCGGGTTTGATATTGATCATCTCATAGCTTGGAAATGGATTTTCAGGACTCATATCTACTTTGTAGATATTATTTCCATTTTGCTGCGTAACGTAGAAGCTATTAAAATCGTCATTAGCAACAATGCCATGTGCTGAAATTAATTCAGACTGCGCGAATTTATAATTAGTAGCAAAATCATAATACAACAAACGATTGCCTACCATATCGCTCACTACAAAACGAGATCCGTCGTGGTTAGGCTGCACTACATTCCATTGTGCTGTTACAGGAAAGTCGTCTAAAGTTATAGTAGCAACTACTTTGTCGGTAGTGGCATCAATCTTTTGCACAACATTCCCTTTGTTAAACGTTACAAAGGCATAGCGACCGTCGTTGCTGAAACGTACGGAGTGAGCAAGCTCGGGGTTGCCCTCGTCTGCACCAACCTTAATATACCTCATTACCACTTGCTTCTCAGCGTCAACAACGGCTATTTCATCGCAAGCCTGCATAGTAAGGTATATCTTTTGCCGGGTAGAGGCATTACTTGCAAAAGGAATGTTTCCGTCTTTATCTGGTGCGCCATTAGTGACCCAGTCGCGCAGGGTAATATATTCATCGCGCGAAAGTGGTTCGGAATAATAAGGCATTGTTGGTGTAGCTACAGGGCCTAATGTAGAATCGGTATTAACAAAAAATAGTAATGAGCTGTATTGGGGACTATAAGGAACAACGACAGCACCATTTGAACCACCATTGAACATGTGCTCCCATGTATCTAACTGCAACCCACCTGCGTTTATAGAACTGGCTGCATTATGGCAGCCTGAGGTTGCGCATTTTGTAACAATAATTTTCTCTATTGCTTCAGGGTATCCGCTGCTAACACCTTCTACAGGTTTGGGGATCTCGTGTTTGCATGAAGAGAAGGCTAAGAATGATACAATAGCAGATAAAAAAGCGGCTTTACGCATTTATGACAAATTAAATAAGGGTTGTTCTTAAAATTACGCCTTTTCCATCACATATCAACCCCTGCTGAGACAGCTTGGAATGGTTTTTCTAAAATATTATTATACTGCAAACCCTTGTGTTATATTGCAGATTGTCCTACGATGAAATATATACTCGCTATTTTCATAATTCTGCAACAAGTGCAGGCTATCGCCCAGCCTATCACTATCGTAGAGGTGAAAAAGGATAGTACCCAAAGCACAAAAGATGCCCTTAAACTGACCGATAAAATAAGAATAAACGAGATCAGGATAATCGGGAATAAGAAAACCCGCCGAAATATCATAATGCGGGAATTAAGCATGCAGGAAGGGGGATATATTCTTGCAGATTCCCTGGATATTTTCCTTGACATAAACCGTAAACGTTTATTAAATATATCGCTCTTTACAGAAGTTAACTTTTACCTTGATAAACTGGATGATAGTACCCTTAATTGCCTCATCAGAGTGAAGGAACAATGGTATCTTTTACCGGAAGTAGCCTTTCAACTAGCCGACAGGAATTTTAATGTATGGTGGACGGAACAAAACAGGGATATACGCAGGGCAAACCTACGCCTGACTCTTAAAAACCGAAACTTCAGAGGCAACATGGAGAACCTTTCCGGCACCATACAAGTAGGCTATACACAACGATTTGCGCTAGACTATCTTAAACCCTATATTGACAGGAATCAAAAACACGGAATAGGGGTATCCTTCTCGCTGGCACGTAACGAAGAAACTTTTTTTAAAACCGATAGTAACAAACTTGAATTTGTACGCGTACCACGCAGCTATATAACACGGCAAGCAGAGGGTGCAGTATCTTATATATACAGGCCGGGATATACCACACGGCACCTTATTGAGCTTAGATATAAAGATTGGCAAGTGAATGATACTATTTTAAAGCTTAACAAAGATTATTTGCAAAACAGCGATACCGAATTGAAAATGCTGCAACTCCTGTACAGGCTGGAGATAAATAAGGTTGATAACTGGAACTACCCTATGGAAGGAACTAAAATAATAGGATATGGTGTGGTAAGAAAAGGTATAGAGGGCATGAAGTTTCAGGCCTATGTGCAAACAGAAAGCGGCTATTTTAAAAAATTTGGCAAGAAATGGTATACATCTAACATACTACGGGGCAGGCTTACCTTTCCAGAAGAACAGCCATATATATTACGGAATGCCCTGGGTACTGAAAGTGAGTATGTACGTGGCTACGAATACTATGTAATAGACGGGTCTCAATACGGGATATTACGTAATAATATAAAGTATGAAGCCATAAATATTTCTATACACAACCTACCTATAAAATATTTACCCAATATACCTATACGTATCTATCCTAAAGTATTTGCAGATGCAGGTTATGTACGAAATAAATATGCAGGAAACAGCTATCTGAATAACCGGTGGCTGGTTGGGTATGGTGCCGGCGTTGATATAGTATCGGCATACGACCTTAAACTGCGTGTAGAATATGCCTGGAACCATTTGGGGGAAAAAGGACTATTTTTACACCTTAGTAGCGAGTAAGCGTGTAGATGCAGACTACACCGTAACCAATACGAATAAATATGCTGGTAGCACTCTACAACCGTACTTTCGAAGAGCAAGACATTCCCACACTGAAGCATATTATAGAAATGCTGGAAAGCCATAAACTTCCTTTACTGTTTTATAAGGAATTTTATGAGCGTATCGCCCCACATGTCCATTTAAACACTACACCCCGCTTTTTTACAGGAAGAAGCGATTTGCCCGCACATACCGATATGTTGTTTAGCCTGGGGGGTGATGGAACCATGCTGGATACAGTATCGTTCGTAGGCAACAGTAATATTCCTATAATTGGCATCAACCTGGGAAGGCTGGGATTTTTAGCAGCAATTCCTGAGGAGGAAGTGGATGAAGCTATACTGTCACTGGTGCGAGGCTCTTATACAGTTGAAACAAGAACGCTACTACACCTGGATTCAAGCATACCTATGTTTGACGGTGCACCATATGCACTGAATGAGTTTACCATACACAGGAAAGACTCATCTTCAATGATAAAGATACATACCTATTTGAACGGCGAGTTTCTAAATAGTTATTGGGCCGATGGCCTGATCGTATCAACACCAACGGGATCTACTGGCTATTCGCTTAGCTGCGGCGGGCCCATAGTATTCCCCCAAACCTCAAGCTTTGTGATAACACCGGTTGCTCCTCACAACCTGAATGTGCGCCCAATAATAGTGCCCGACGACAATGTGATATCTTTTGAAGTAGAAGGACGTGCGGAGCATTTCCTTTGTACGCTAGACTCGCGCACAGAAACTATAACCAGCGGCATACAACTGGCTATAAAAAAGGAAAACTTTACCATATCGCTGGTGCGCCCCGATGAACATAACTTCCTGAAAACTATACGGCAAAAGCTGTATTGGGGTGTAGATAAGAGAAATTAGGGGTACCTCTTACAATAAAACGACTACATTTGTAGTTATACCAAGTACAGGTGTATGCGGAAAAGAGTTGCCTTATTATTCTTATCATTTTTACTGCTCTGGCAAAAGGCAGATGCCCAAACTTTCTATCAGAATAAAGAGTATGGTATATCTCTTGGTGGTGCTCAGTATTTTGGCGATTTGAATGATGACTACGGCTTTAAATATGTAAGGCCTGCAGGTGGCGTATTTGTCCGCATTCATGCCAATCCCTATATAGCAGTTCGGTTTGCAGCGCAATACACCAAGGTGGGCTATGACGATAAGTTCTCAAGCAATTATTTTAACAACAGGCGCAATCTTAATTTCAGAAGCGACATTATAGAAGCTACAATACAGGCCGAATTTAACTTCTTCCGCTTTTTCACCGGCGAGTTAAACAGCCGTTTTACTCCCTACCTGACTGGCGGTATTGGCGGCTTTTATTATAGTCCATATACCATTTACAATGGTAACAAAGTATATCTGCGCCCGCTAGGCACCGAAGGCCAACTGGTAGGTTATGGAGACAGGGCCTATAGCAATTTGAATATTTGCTTCCCTATAGGTGCCGGTTTCAAATACTGGGTGAAACCCGGGTTTAACCTGGGTTTTGAAATAGCTAACCGGCTTACCATGACCGACTATATAGACGATGTGAGTGCCACCTATGTGGGTAAAGACAAATTTCCTACAGAAGGGCTTAACCCGGGCCCTGCGGCTGCACTACAAGATAGGTCGGTAGAAATTAGCAACGAGCCTCTAGGGCGTGCCGGCAAACAAAGAGGAACCAGCTCTACAAAAGATCAGTACCTGATGTTCCAATTCAACCTGTCATTTCAGCTGAAAACCTACAAATGCCCTGCTTATCTGAGGGAAGGCTACTTTGAGTTGAATTACCTGAACTAGAAATCCAGCATTACATTCACCCATTCATGATCGAAGCGTGCCTTGTAACGCTCATAAAATTTTATAGCCGGCTCATTCCAATGTAAAACTTGCCATGTAAGCCCATGAAACTTTTTGTCTTCCGCTTCTTTGATCAAAGCCTCCATGAGCATAGATCCCAGCCCCTTGTTGCGGTAGGCTTCGGTAACAATAATATCCTCCAGGTACATTTTTTGTCCCTTCCAGGTGGAGTAGCGGATGTAATACAATGCAAAACCTTGTATAATGCCATCGGCCTCAGCTACAAATGCCCACCATACAGGCTGCTCACCAAAACCACTATTTTCAAAATGTTCTGTAGTTACGGTTACTTCGTCAGGAGCACGTTCAAAAACCGCTAATTCATGCACCAGCTCCATCATGCGGGCGCAATCTGCTTTCACTGCACGCCTGACAATAACGTTTGACATCTTTAAAGGCATAATATTTATCCTGGCTGCAATAGTAATGGGTTTACTGCGTTCTAACAAACAAGACGGGTTGTAAAACTTGAGTTAAACCCTTAGGCATTGCCGTTGCATAAACGTAATTTTAGTTAATATTATAAAATCAGAAAAAATAGCTTAATGAGTACAATTCAAGGCGAAATACTATGGGTTGATGACGAGATAGATTCGTTGAAATCGCAGATACTGTTTTTAAAAAACAAAGGATATGAAGTAACTCCGTTGACCAATGGATATGACGCTTTGGAACTGCTTAAAGAAAAGAGCGTAGATGTAGTGCTGCTGGATGAAAGCATGCCTGGTATAACGGGGTTAGAAACATTGGCCCGTATAAAGGAAATGCTGCCTGGCCTGCCGGTAGTAATGGTAACCAAAAATGAGGCCGAGAATATAATGGAAGATGCCATTGGCGGCCAGATAAGCGACTACCTGATAAAACCTGTTAACCCCAACCAGGTGCTTTTGTCTTTAAAAAAGATAATGGATACAAAGAGGTTGGTATCAGAAAAAACCACTGTAGCCTACCAACAGGATTTTCGAAACCTTTTTATGGCCCTTAGCTCTAACCCCGACCACGAGGAATGGAAAGACCTCTATCGTAAGCTGGTGCATTGGGAGCTGGAAATGGCGAAAAGCGACAGTTCGGAAATGATGGAAGTGTTACAATCGCAAAAAGCTGAGGCCAATACCGAGTTCTACAAATACATATCGAAACACTACGCCAATTGGATAAAAAATGATGACGGGCCTTTGCTATCGCATAACCTGTTTAAACGTAAAATAGCGCCACATCTCGAAAAAGGTAAACCAACCTTTCTTATTGTTATAGATAACCTTCGCTTCGACCAGTGGAAGGCGCTGCAACCTACTATGAATGAATCGTACCGGACTGTTGAGGAAGATCTGTTTTATAGTATATTACCCACTGCCACGCAATATGCACGCAATGCCCTGTTTGCCGGTATGCTGCCTATGGATATAGAAAAGCAGTTTCCCAACGAATGGAAGAATGATGACGAAGAAGGTGGCAAGAACTTGTTTGAGGAAACATTTTTACGCTACCAGCTAAAGCAATTAAAGCTGGATAACTTAAAAACACAATACCTGAAAATAACCAATAATGAACACGGTAAAGCACTTGAAGATGATATACATAACTATCTGAACAACGACCTTACCGTTATTGTGTACAACTTTGTTGACATGCTATCGCATGCACGTACTGAAATGGAAGTATTAAAGGAGCTTGCAAGCGATGAAATATCGTATCGCTCGCTTACGGTTAGCTGGTTTGAACACTCTCCTTTGTTTCGTGCATTGAAAAAAATAGCCGATAAAGATATACAGGTAATGGTAACGACAGACCATGGTACCGTACGTGTTAAAACCCCGAGTAAATGTGTAGGCGACAGACAAACAACTACCAACCTGCGCTATAAACACGGGCGTAACCTTCAATATGAAGAAAAGGATGTACTCGCATTTCGCGATCCAAAGCTTGCAGGGTTACCTAAGCCAAATGTGAGTTCTACAATCATTTTTGCAAAGGGAGATGTATTCTTATGCTACCCTAACAATTACAACCATTACGTAAACTATTACCGCAACACATTTCAGCATGGTGGCATATCGCTGGAAGAAATGATAGTGCCCGTAATAAGATTGCAGAGTAAAGGATAATAAAAGTTACATGTAAACTATATATGGAACCAATAACAGAACCATTGATTGTAGGCAACACTGATAGAATACAACACCTCATAACGCAGGTAGAAAAAGTAATACGCGGAAAAAAAGACAAAATAGAGCTTGTAGTAACTTGCATGCTGGCAGGTGGGCACATACTAATGGAAGATAACCCCGGCACAGGTAAAACAGTATTGGCCCGTACAATTGCCCAATGTATAGCGGGTGGCAACGGTGAGGAGCATGTTGTTTTCAAACGCATACAATTTACCCCCGACCTGTTACCAATGGACCTGATAGGTACACACATCTTTGATGACAGAAATAAAGAATTCATTTTTAAGCAGGGCCCGCTGTTTTGTAATGTGCTCCTGGCCGATGAGATAAACCGCGCATCGCCAAAGGTGCAAAGCGCCCTTCTGGAAGCCATGGCCGAAAGCCAGATAACAGTGGGCGACACAACGCTGAAGCTTGAGCGCATGTTCTTTACCATAGCTACCCAGAACCCTATAGAAATGGAAGGAACATACCCCTTGCCTGCTGCACAGCTCGACAGGTTTTATATGAAGATCATCTTCGGGTATGTGAATGAAGAAACCGAACTGGACATATACCGCAATTATGTGAACATAGCCGATAACTTAGTGCATTTGGAACAAGTGCTTAGTATGCAGGATATTCTTTCT
>JAEZIL010000142.1 GCA_023436685.1 Bacteroidota bacterium
CAATAGAACCGTTGTAAGTACCATCTTGAGACAGCGTATTGAAACCACCTGCGATACTGGCATTCAATATCCTTTTTTCAGGAGCAGTACGCGTGATGAAATTAATAGAACCGCCAATAGCATCACCTTCTATATCGGGCGTTATAGCTTTCGCTACTTGTACATATTGGATGATTTCTGATGGCACTACGTCTAAAACTGTAGATCTGTTGCCCATTACGTTGGCGCTAGGTAAACGGTTTCCGTTGAATAAGGTAGATGTCCATGCGAAAGGCGTACCCCTTACAGTAGCCTGATCTGCCTCACCATGATATCGGGCTACAGCTACACCTTGTACGCGTTGTACCGCTTCTGCTGCATTACGATCGGGCAGTTTGCCAATAGCATCGGCCGAAAGCACATCCATTATCGCATTAGCGTTCTTTTTTATGCTATACGCTTTTGCCTGAGATGGTGCCATTGTACCAGTTACCATAACCTCCCCCAGGTGGCCACCTGCAGGTTCCAGCTTTAAAACCCCAAGACTATTGATACCATTCTTTACGTCTACTTCTACCATCTTTACTTCGTGACCTATGTATGATATCTCCAGGTTTACAGTTCCTGTTACCTGTGTGTTTAGTGTAAATGTGCCATCAAGATCGGTAGCAGTACCCAGTTTTGTATTGGCTACTTTTATAGTAGCCCCCGGTAGCTGTCCATCATTATTTACGATAGTGCCTTTTACAGTTTGGGCATAGCCGCCAGTAGCAAATGCCGATGCTAATATTATAAGCGAGAACGGCTTATAATATTCTTTACCCAAAACCTTTAGGGGGTAGTTTTTGTGAGTGGATAAAATCTGCTTCATAAAATATTTTTTACAAAAGTGGCGAGGTGCCTAATTCTTATCGACCGTCTTAAACCATACGGACAAATGCACGTTCGTTTAGTTTATAAAGAACTTATACTTATTGACAATCAATGGCTTAACACCTGTTAAGTAAACATTATCAATTACAAATAGTGGGTGGATGAAGCGGTAAAGCATATGAACGTAACATTGGGTTAATACCCGCATTCTAATTTCGCCTTATGAATTATATCATTGCGATAGGAACATTTCAGGCAATGGTGGCCACGTACTTGCTGTGGCAAAACAGGGCTAAGAACAAAGCCGACAATCTGCTTCTTTTATTGCTGCTTTGTGTATGCACACACTTGGCTATCAAATTCATCATATACAATTTTGTGCAGGATGCCGATGTGCGTTTGCAGATGAACACATTCATTGGCTTTTGCTACGGCCCACTTATATATTTGTACACGCTTAAAAAGAAGAATGATTTATTCGTGGCCATTAATAAATGGTATCTGTTTATACCACTTATACTAGGCGGCATCGCTTACTTGAGTGTAGCTGTATTGTTAGTTGTATCGGACAGGGCAGGTCACCAGGCTTTGCATATATATAATATATCCACATCGTATTCTCTGTCGATGTTCAACCTGTATTTTTTTGTCAGATCTTTTTTAATAGCAAATACACTGACCGACACAGCAGGAAAAGAGAGACAATTGATAAAACGTATATCAGTATTTCTTAGCGTGGTAAGTCTCATAGGCATAACTTATGGTTTTATCACCCTATTTATACCAATGAATCAAAACCTATTGGTAAGAAGTATTTGCTATGCCGCCCTTAGCATTGTGTGCCTTATTATTCTGCGCTACAAATATGTAGGTGTTATACAACAGAACAATATTTTGCAACAACCGGCTATACATAACCTGATACAAAAAGAAGTTGCAGCAGCAATAAGTAAAGAGCCTATACTTGAACGTAAAGACCTGCTGACTGAAAATGAGCAGCAGAGAATATGGGAGAAACTACAAATGTACCTGAGCGCGACAGAGGCATATACTGATGCTGAATTGAGCCTTGAGAAATTATCTTCAGCAATATCTGTTAGCAGGTACCATTTGTCGGAAACATTGAATAGCTATGCGGACAAATCATTTTACCAATATATAAATGAGCTACGCATTAGCCGTGTAACAGAACAAATGCGTTCGCTTACCGAAAAGGGATTACCCATAAACATATTGGCGCTCGCATACGATAGTGGCTTCAAGGCGAAGTCTTCATTCAACCAGTATTTTAAAAAAATAACGGGCTATACACCTTCTTTATATATAAAAAAATTGTCGGGAACCTTAGAGAATATATCATTAAGCCAAAATTAGGCTACAGCAGAGACTGATACAGTTCATTTGCAGCAATAACCATTATCATCTTAATATTGCTTTGAAGAGTTTAGCTTCGCCGCTACTTGCACTAGAGTTTTATAAATACAATTGAACATGCTGCATAATAGCAATATGCGGTAATAAATAAGTAGTCGTTTAACCGTTATTTGCACAATATGGATGTAATCAAGAATAGAGATTTTGGACTTGTATTGTCTGGCGGTGGTGCGCGTGCTGTAGCTCATATTGGCATGTTGAAGGCGTTCGAAGAAATGGGATTGAAACCTGCTGCTATTTCTGGAACAAGTGCTGGTGCATTGATTGGCGTTTTATACGCTGCGGGATACAGTGCTATTGATATACTTAATCTAGTTAAGGAAGAAGGAGGTTTTTCTGTATCTCGTTTTTTACGCTATCCTACGGGACTTTTCTCTTCTGAGAATCTGAGGAGGATTCTTAATGATCTGATCCCAGTAAATAGTTTCTCCAGCTTGCTAATTCCTGTGGTGGTAACAGCTACAGACCTTATAAGTGGTAGTGCCATTAATATATCAAATGGTGCACTGTACGATGCTGTAATAGGCTCTTGCTCTATACCGTCCATTTTTTCTCCCGTACCTTTTAATGGCCACCTGCTCGTAGATGGTGGGATTCTGAATAACCTACCTGTTGAGCCGTTGCTAGGCAAAGTACAGGTCATCATTGCTTCACATGTAAACAATCTAGAACATGGGTTGCTCATAAAACAACCCGGACGTTTGGCAGTCTTAGAGCGGTGCTTTCATCTTGCTATATCTGCAAGTGTTAGGCAGCAAGCTTCCTCTTGCGATTTACTTCTTGAGCCTCCGATGGCTCAATATAGCATGTTCGACTTGCGTCATTCTGATGAACTATTTCAAATTGGATATCAGACAGCCATTGAATGTGCAGCAAAAATCAAAAAGCTTCTTACAAGTGTACAAACTATTAAATACCAGAATGGCCAGTAACATGCTATAACTAATTTATTTTTATGCCATAAATGTCGGGGTAATATGTAATTGATGTGCCACTAACATCCGCTGTCATATACAAGACAAAGATAGGGACAGGTTCCTGTAAAGAAACTATTTTCGGCTTTTGCCCCTTAACACAAGCATGTAAGAAGCTGCTATCTACCTTTCCCGGTATCAATAGTTCTGCAAGTTCAACAGGCTTCTCGATGCGTATACAGCCATGGCTAAAATAGCGCTGGGATGATGCGAAGGCAGACTTTAGATTTGTATCGTGCAAATACACACTATATGGAGATGTAAGATTAAACTTAATAACTCCCAAGGCATTATCGCACCCAGTTCCCTGTCGAAACTGATATGGGAAATTACCCTTGCTAAGAGATGCCCAAGGAACAGATTGAGCGTCGACAACAGCGCCATTTGCGTTAAGCACTTGAATATTCATTGCCTTTAGAATTGCTGGATTTTTTTTGCATGCTGGTAATAGCTCATTAACGGCAATACTTTTAGGTACATGCCAGTAAGGGTAGAATATAATCTGATCAACATATGCAGCAAACCTTGGCGTTCTTGTGCTTGGTTTTCCTGCAACTATTTTCATCTCCAGCAATGGGAAATCTACACTGTAATATTTCAATTGAGTACTAGCAATATTAACTAGAATAAAACGATTAAAGCGGAAGTGCAATATCCAGCGATAGCAGTTTAGCGTATGTGCCAATTGTAATTCTGCACTTCGATTGTTAGTAGCTATAGCTTTAGCTAGTTCTTTTTTCAGTAGAATGTACTCATGAGAATTAGGTTCAAAACCTGCTATAATCCTACGCATGTCCCTTTCAGACCGTATCAGTGACATAGCATTTATTACATCTTCTTTATCTTGATTGGAGTACGCACTACTATGTTCATCATAGCTTATATCATCTATAGGTCTTTTACCTAAGTTCAAGTCCATCAAATATGCAAGCATTCCATCTGTCAACCATTGCTCACGCTGTAATATGCTAGCATCTGGTCGCTCATACAGATCTGCATAATGATACTGATATTTATCTAGCCCTGTATAACGACAGCTATCCAGCATCTTTCGAAATGTATGTAATACAGTTGTATAACGGTCTAAGCAAAGATATTCATTGCAACTTGTATCTACCCGCGATAGTAACTCAGGATATGCCAGTTGTGAATTTACTCCTTGTGCATAAGTGTTTATGTTAAAAAGAGTGATAATTATTATGTGTATGCCACGTTTCATAATGCTTACTTATCAAGAACTAAAATTAAATGAGACCTGAAATATGACTAGAGGTGAGCCATGAAAATTGGTAACTTATGATCTTTAATGACTTGCAAAGAAAAGTTCTTCTTTAATAATTCAGAAAAGCTACTACGGCCAAAAGAACCTGTTACTAATAATGCGTCTCCCTTATCGGCTATCCAAGTGGCAAAATATTTTTTAGGCTCTGCCTCCAACTTAAAAAAGCTTACGTCTTTAAAGTGTCTGGCAGCTAACTCTTTTGTATAGTCTATATCTGGTATGGTATCATCGCTCGTTGACGCATATACTATAACTGTGCTTAAATTAGATAGTTCGGGAAATAAATAAGCAAATTGCTTCAGCGCAAAAGATGCAGTTTCGCTCCCGTCAAATGCAATAATAATACTTTGGGGAAAGACGTAATTTTCAGGTACTAAGATGATTGGACATTCAGCCTTGTGGAGAGTGTCTTTCAAATATTCGTTTTGACTCATCTCACCAAGGTTTTCATAAAACAGCTCATTACTTAATACTAATAGATCTGCATAGCGTGTTTCCTTTTGAATTGTTAAGAGTGCGTTCCCTTCGTATTCTGAATGAACGCGATATTCAATATTGTATTTCTGACAATAAGCTTCAAATTTCTTAATGTTTGTTTCTATTGCTGGTTTGTCATTTATAATTTCAGGATAATAAAGGGGACCAGACATACTCAGGTAGTAAACCATTAAATCGGAATAGTCGATAGATGGTAAAAAAATGCCAGTTAGCAAAACCGGCGATAATTCATTTAGCCTTGTAATAAAATGTAGTGAACTTTCAGAGAAGTGTGTGCCGTCAAACACTGCTAATACCTTTTTCATGCTTTTAGATTTTGTTTAAAAATCTAAAAGAGTAGTGTACTATTTTATGATTAGAATCAAACCGATTTATGATACACGTCACCAAGTAATAGGGTATTGATCTTCATATGGTTTTGAGGCTTATGTATCATATTCTCTATCATAATAGTGTTTATGGATATGCTTGCTTGGAGGGCATTTTTATACGTTTACCGAGAATGTCTAAAGCCAGCCGAAGTATCTTTTTCGCAAATAGTTCGGTCATGAAGAATGTGTTCATAGCAGAAAATTCATGTATAAAATTCATTTTTGGTTGTAACTTAGTGTTATACAATATCCCGTGGAGAGTAAACGCTATGAATTTGAAGCGCTGTTTAACAATGCTGCAATAGGAATAATTATTGTGAATAGCGAAGGCAATATTTTGCTAGTTAATCAATTTGCACTAAATCAGTTTGGGTATGAGTCTGAAGAGTTGATTGGACAGAAAATAGAAGTGCTGATCCCACGTCGTTTTCAAAAGCGGCATGAGGCACACCGAGACCATTACCACCAGCATAATCCTCACAGTCGTCCAATGGGACGAGGTATGGATCTGTTTGCAATAAAGAAAGGAGGCACCGAATTTCCTGTTGAAGTAAGCCTCTCAACTTATCATAACGAAGCCGGACATTTTAGTATAGCCTTTATTAGTGATATTACAATTCGCAAGCAATCTGAACAAGCTTTGGTCCAGCTTAATGCTGAGTTAGAAAAGAAGGTAAGTGAACGTACGCAGTCTCTTCGGGAAGCATTAGAGAAAGAGAAGGAGTTAAATGAATTGAAGTCACGATTTGTGTCTATGGCTTCACACGAGTTTCGTACGCCATTAAGCACCATTCTTTCTTCAGTGTATCTTGTATCGCAATATACAAGTACTGAAGATCAGCCAAAAAGAGATAAGCATGTACAGCGGATTATTTCTTCGGTAAACATGTTAACTGATATACTGAACGATTTTCTTTCGGTGGGAAAAATAGAAGAAGGGAAGATACAGGTACGGATGTGTGACCTGAACATGAAAGAAACTGTGGAATCGCTAATAACAGAGATACACCCGATTCTCAAGGGTGGCCAGCAAATAAGTTACAATCATCGCGGCATAAATACTTTGCGCCTAGACGTTGGATTATTGCGGCATATTCTAATGAACCTGGTATCCAATGCTATCAAGTTTTCCCCCGATAATGGTACTATCTGGATAGAAACTATCCTAAATACGGAAACACTTGACCTTAGCGTGCGCGATGAAGGTATGGGCATTTCAGAGGAAGATAAGCAGTATCTTTTTCAACGATTTTTTCGTGGTGCAAATGTCAGCAATATACAAGGTACGGGCCTGGGGCTACATATAGTATCAAAATATGTCGAATTGCTAGATGGAAAAATCACTTGCCAAAGCGAACTTGGAAAGGGTACAACATTTACTATTACATTCAATTTAAAAGACAGTCATGAAGAAGGTACTGCTCGTTGAAGATAATACAGACATACGCGAAAACATGTCTGAGATACTTACTTTATCTGGTTATGAAGTTTTTACCGCACCAGATGGGAAGCAAGGTGTAACAGCTGCGATAACTCATAAGCCGGATATTATTATATGCGATATAATGATGCCGGTTTTAGACGGTTACGGTGTTATTCATATGTTGCAACGAAATGCTGATACGCGTAATATTCCGTTCATATTCCTGACGGCAAAAGCTGAAAGAGATGAGATTCGTAAAGGTATGTCGCTGGGTGCCGATGACTATATTACGAAACCTTTTAATGGTACTGAGCTTCTAAATGCTATAGAAAGCAGGCTACGCAAAAATGAATTATTGCGTATGGACCTATCGCAAGGTATTGCGGGTATACAGGATATTGCCACCTATGTGGGTAGCTCTGATATAGTTCAATTGATAGCGGATGAAGGCTATACACATCAATACAGGCGTAAGCAGGTAATTTACAATGAAGGAAATCATGCTCATAAATTATACTATGTCCAGGCAGGCAGGGTTAAAACTTATAAAACAAATGACGATGGTAAAGAACTAGTAACAGGCATATTTAACCAGGGAGAGTTTTTTGGATATGTTCCAATACTTGAGCATACTCCTTACCGCGAAACAGCTGAAACGCTTGATGATAGTGAAATATCCACAATACCCAGAGATAGTTTCGAAGATCTGATCTATAAAAGTCCTGAAGCACTGAGAAAAATGGTATCCTTGTTGGCGCATAACGTTGCACAGAAAGAAGAACAATTATTAGGCCTGGCTTATAATTCTCTACGCAAAAAGGTGGCTAATGCATTGGTAGCTGTATATGAAAAGTATAATGGAGATACTCAAAGGGCAACACCAATAGATATTAGCAGGGAGAATTTAGCATCAATTGCGGGAACGGCAAAAGAATCTTTAATTCGTACACTCAGTGATTTTAAAGAAGAGAGGCTGATAGATATTGTTAAAGGTGAGATTATAGTGCTTGACGAGAAAAAACTGCGAACGCTTATGAATTAAATATACTGCGTATATAGTCGTTAAATTCTACACGTAACGAGCTAAATTCTTTTTCCATGCGTTGTACGTCTTTCCGCAACTGTGAAATCACTGTTTCAGACCTCTCGCCGTTGTGAGAAAGTTGTACAATATCTCTACGAAGCAACACTATTACAGCGTCCTTGTTTATAAACAAGCTCTGGTAATGTTCTAGTTTTTCAAGTGTTTCTTTGCCTACATTACGCTTCACAATATCTGCAATGCGGTTTTTCATATGTACATTCTCCTGTTGCTGATAATCAAGCATGCGTAACCATGTGCCAGTTTCATAATGGCCTTGCTCCTCATATATATCTCCTGTTGCTGTCAAGTTTGTTTGTTCTTTTGGTAAAGCTATATGTAATCTTTTCACGGTTTTCTTATTGTGGTCAACATAATAAATGATTTTGGTTATTATGGTGATTACTTGTCTGCTTTATGGCAACAATTAGCTTTTATTTCTTCTCCTTGAATGCTCAATTCAGGGCTAAAATATGGTATGCCCAGGTTCATGCCCCGAACAATAAATAAGCTGCCGAAAGTAAACAGTACTAATGGTACCCATTTCCTTACCCACAAACTTTTAAATAAGTTAGCTTGGTTCCCTAATATCGTTAGGGTTACCAGCATTGGTATAGTGCCCATGCCAAATGCGTACATTAGTGATATAGATTCTAATGATGTGCCTGCAGACATACTCAGTGAGAGCGCCATATAAACCAAGCCGCATGGCAATATCCCGTTAAGTGCACCAGCAACAAGTAAAGTTGCTAATGATGGGTTGCTCATCATATGGCCTAATGCACTTTGTGCCGGCTTTGCCCAAGGGAAGCGTAGCCATGTTAACATGCCAGGTATAAAAGTGGCAAGGCCAACTAGCAGCAATATTACTCCTGCTATAATAGATATGTATTGCTGTATGTGTGGGTTGAAAAGCGATTTGAATGAATATAGTGTCCATCCTAGTACAGCATATACAGAAATTCTACCAAGATGATATAACAGTACAGCCGCCCATTTTTTATAAGATTTAAGGACATTATATGGTATTATCCACATAATTGGTCCGCAGATGCCTGCGCAATGTAGGCTACCTGTTAGGCCCATAGCGAATGCAGCAATTATGGCTGGAGTGTTCATTTATATATTTTAATGGGAGTTTCCTGGTAATATTCTCTGTTTCCTGTATTCCATTTAAGTTTAACCAGGTAGCTAGTTTCTTGCAATTCTTTTGTTGGAATATTATAGCAACCTTCTGCATTGGTTTCTATGTTATAGATTCTATCCCAACGTGCATTCACCTGCGAGTAGAAATGGATTGTTCCTTTTAGCGTACTGTTTCTAAATTCTTCAGGAAAGGTGATCTGAATATTTTGGCTAGTTTGTTTTAATGAAATTGCTTCAGAAAGTTTAGATTGGTTTTTGCTGGCATTGATGATATTTTGATATTTAAGCTCTTCACTATAATAGTCTTTTGAAACTAGGTCAAAGTCTTGTCGCATACTGCCCACAACCAATGTGGCAATAAGTGCTACAAAACCTAGATATAGAATAATAATTCTTGTCCCCCAACTAAGCGTGATATTGCTCACGATAATATTTTTTTAAAAACAGTTAATTAGAATTGAATGGCCCAAGAAAAGTAGTTTGGATAGTTTTGATCTTATGCCCATTTTCGTAAACACCCAGTTCGAGTAGTGTCTTTCTTTTTTTGACGTTACTGGCATCCAGGCTGATAAACAATGATCCTGAACTTACATTCTCTCCACGAACTTTTAATGTTGTTTCGCCAACAAGGGCTATAGTACCTTCAAAGTTCTCTGGTCTTAGCTCTAATGTCTTTGCTTCATATGTCTTATTTAGCATTCTATAATTATATAGGTTGCTGATTTTACCGTTTGTTTGCTGATAGAGTTGTCCCGGTGTACGAAGTAATGAAATGCCTACATCTGTTCTGCTGGCTAGTAAATATACCAGTACACCCAACAGTACGGCCATAACAGCTGAATAGGCACGCATACGCTTGGTGAATCTGAATGGGATACTATTTGAGATAGTATTTTCCGAAGCGTAACGTATCAGCCCTTCTTGGAATCCAACAGCACGCATCATATTGTCACAAGCGTCGATACATGCTGTACAGTTGATGCATTCCAGTTGAGTTCCGTTCCTGATATCAATACCAGTGGGGCAAACTTTTATGCATTGAGCGCAATCAATACAATCCCCGGAACTTCTCGCTTGTTTTTTATTAAACTTATTGCGGGGCTCACCTCTTTTATAATCATAAGTAACATTGATAGAGTTTTTATCAAGAAGCACACCTTGCATGCGGCCGTATGGGCATACAACAGTACATACCTGTTCACGGAACCAGGCATAAACCAAGAAAAAAACTGTTGTAAAAAGTGCGATAGCGCCTAAACCACCTAAGTGTTTGGTAACAGGTTCTGTGATAATTCGCTTTAGCTCATCCACACCTATAATATAGGCTAGAAATGTGTTTGCAATCAGGAAACTAATCAACCAAAAAATGGTCCATTTACCCGTTTTTCGCATTATTTTATTGGTATTCCAAGGTGTCTTCGCCAGCATTTTTTGATGTGCTGCATCACCCTCAAACCAATATTCTACCTTTCGGAATACCATCTCCATGAAAATAGTTTGCGGACATGCCCAGCCGCAAAATATCCTGCCAAAAACTACAGTGAATAGAGCAATGAAAACAATAAACAGTATCATGCCCAAACCGAAAATGAAAAAATCCTGTGGCCAGAAGATTTGACCGAACAAAATAAACTTACGCTCCAGTATGTTGATCAGGAAAAAAGGATGTCCATTTATTTTAATAAAAGGAAGAATGAAAAATACAGCCAGGTATAAAATACTAAGGTAAGTGCGAGCAAGATAATATCTACCTTTAGGTTTTTGCGGATAAACCCAAACTCGCTTCCCTTCTTTATCAATAGTAGCTACACTATCCCGAAATGTATTTGCCTCAGATTGCATGGGTGGTACTGTTATATATGTTTTGTGTTGCCAGTAGCAGAGGTAGTACTATCCTGTTTAGCCGTACGCTCTTCAAATAAGTCTCCTTGCTTTTCCTTTGGTGCTACAGGTTGTTTGCCTTTAAGTGACTGAACATAACTGCTGACTTCTGCGATCTGTTTAGGAGAAAAATCATCCTTCCAACTTTTCATCCCCTTGTCCGGCCATCCATACTTTATTGATTTAAATATGTCTTGAAGGCTACCGCCATGTAACCAATAACTATCTGTAAGGTTAGGGCCCACACCGCCGCCGCCATCCTTTGCATGACATGCTGCACAGCTTGTTTGGAAAATTTGCTCTCCGGCTGCTATGCCTGATGCATCAAGCAGTACCACTGTATTCTCATCTACATTATTGGCAGATTTAGCTAAGTATGCCGCTTTTTCTTCTTCGCCTTTTTCAACTTCTGCTGCATACTCCTGCAATGAGCTGGGACCGTTACCGCCCATATGGTAGTAGTACATATAGACTATAGATATTACAATTGTTAGATAAAATCCATACTTCCACCAAGGGGGTAAGCTATTGTCTAGTTCTTTGATACCATCATAGTCGTGGTCAAGCATTATGTCATTCTCTTTTTCAATTGCTACAGCCTTATTGAATCTATCCCAGAACGGTTTATTTACAATGGTTTTTACTTTTTTAGCAGCTTCAGGTTTTTTGCTAAGCATCCTTACCATTATAGCCATAACAATAAGCATAGCCATAACAATGAATAATTCAAATATGATCAGTCCAACTAATAGATAGAAGTCATTTGCTGCAATGCCGGCAACCATCTGGGGTTTGCTTGATACTATTGCTTCCTGCGCATTTACATAGCTAAGTGGGAATAATACTAGTGCTATAGCCAGTAAGTTTCGAGTAATTGTTGGAGTGTTTAAATCATCCTTAAGCTTGTCTCGATATACTGAAACCAGCGAGCTTAGCACATTGCCAAGTACTCCTATGGCAAAAAGCAAACAAATAGCAAGTGTTACAAGGCCAATAAGTAATACATTGAAGGTTTCGGGTTTTTCTTGTATAGCTGCTACGTCACTGCCAAATGTTATTAGCGGCATAATTGAGAGACAGGTCAAAACAAGCAATTTGAAATAATGTCGTTGCATAGTATTATATGGATTTCTTTAAACTATTGTTCCTGTCCGTTGAACGGCAATTGTTTCAGGTCGTTGATATATTTTCTATTTACGCGCAATGCCCAAAGGGTTAATACTGAGAAAAAAAGAAAGAATAAGATCAACGAGATCATTGGATACAAGCCAATACCTGTTATATGTTCGAGATAAGTTTTAAATTTCATATTGAACTATTTTGTTGTTGGTCGATTCTATTCTATTTCTGTTGAAGTTTTATGTCAGTACCTACTCGTTGCAGGTAAGCTATCAGGGCAATAATTTCCTTATCGCTTTTTATCCGGATATTGTCTTTTGCAAGGTTTGCTACAACTATTGCCGATTGTTTGCTGATATCTGCATTTGCTATTTGGTCAAATCCTTTAGGATAAGGCACCCCAAGAGTTTGCATTGCCCTGATCTTTGAACCTGTGATAGTAGTGTCAAGCTTATTCTCAAATAGCCATTGGTAATTTGGCATAATTGAACCTGGCGACATACTTGATGGTTCGTACATGTGGTTGAAATGCCAACTATCAGGGTATTTTCCACCTATCCTGGCC
>JAEZIL010000178.1 GCA_023436685.1 Bacteroidota bacterium
GAAACTTAGCAAAACTTAACAACGTATATAAAATTCCACATTTGTCGCCGGGGTCATCATTCTACTATACGGCAATCTGCGTAGATTTGCACCCATATGAATCTCCAGGCTCCCCAACATATAGCCAACTATATAGCAGGCTCTTTACAGGCCCCGCTCAACGGCAAGTATATCGACAATATCAACCCCGCCACCGGCGAGGTGTACAGTCAAACCCCCGACAGCGACCTGCAGGATGTGGAAGAGGCCGTAGGCGCCGCCAAAGCAGCCTTCCCGGCATGGAGCACCACCCCTGCCGAAGAGCGCTTCAAGATACTAAATCGCATAGCCGAGCTGATAGACCAAAACCTGGATGCACTGGCCCTTGCCGAAACCAACGACAATGGCAAGCCGCTTTGGCTCAGCAAGAAGGTAGACATACCCCGCGCCAGCAGCAACTTCCGCTTCTTCGCTACGGGGCTTATGCACTTCAGTACCGAGAGCCACCAGATGGAAGACAAGGCCATCAACTACACCCTGCGCCAGCCAATAGGCGTAGTAGGCTGTATCTCTCCCTGGAACCTGCCACTCTACCTCTTCACCTGGAAGATAGCCCCGGCACTGGCTGCAGGCAACTGCGTAATAGCAAAGCCCAGCGAGATAACCCCTATGACGGGCTACCTGCTCAGCATCATATGCCGGGAAGCCGGCCTGCCCGCCGGTGTGTTGAACATAGTACACGGTACGGGGCCCAACTGTGGTTCAGCCATTGTATCGCACCCCGATATCAAAGCCATATCCTTCACGGGCAGCACCCGTGCAGGCAAAGACATAGCCTCTATTGCGGCACCTATGTTCAAGAAGGTATCGCTGGAGCTGGGGGGCAAGAACCCCAACATCATATTTGCCGACTGCGATTGGGACAAGATGATGCGCACCACGCTGCAGTCATCCTTCGCCAACCAGGGGCAGATATGCCTTTGCGGCAGCCGCATACTGGTAGAAGAGAGCATCTACGACAAGTTCAAGGAAGAGTTCGTAGCGCGTGTGAAGAAGATGACCGTTGGCGATCCTTTGGATGAGAACAGCCGCCAGGGCGCTACGGTAAGCAAGATGCACTTTGAGAAGGTGATGGGTTGTATAAACCTGGCTGTAGAAGAAGGTGGTTCCATTCTTACCGGCGGCAAGCCTATCAAGCTAACAGGCCGTTGCGAGAATGGCTACTTCATAGAGCCAACAGTAATAGAAGGCCTGGGTGCCGAATGCCGCACCAATATGGAAGAGATCTTTGGCCCTGTGGTTACACTACAGTCCTTCAAAACCGAAGATGAAGCCCTGATGCTAGCCAACGCCAGCGACTATGGACTGGCTGCCACTATCTGGACACAGGATGTTAGCCGTGCCAACCGTATAGCCATGAAGGTGCACAGCGGTATCATCTGGGTCAACTGCTGGCTGCTGCGCGATCTGCGCACGCCATTTGGTGGGTTCAAAAACTCTGGCGTGGGCCGCGAAGGTGGCTGGGATGCCCTGCGTTTCTTCACCGAACCTAAAAATGTTTGTATAGAACTATAACATATTAATAAAAACAGAAGTCTTAATTTTACAGCACTGATACATGAAAATAGTTACCTCCATACTCGCCTTCTGCTACCTGTTGCTGGTAAGGCGCCTCCCTATTATGTGGGGCCTGGTGGGTGCTATTGTTGCATGGGTGCTGGTTAGCTTTGCTACCCGTTTCATTCATTTCTAATTTATCAGTTACACACAATGTCAGAACGTATATCTACCGATAAAGCCCCCAAGCCAGTAGGCCTCTACCCACATGCTCGCCGCGTAGGCAACCTGTTGTTCCTTTCGGGCATAGGGCCGCGCACCGTTAGCGATGAGATTCCCGGCCTTAAGCTGGATAAGAACGGCAACTTCCTCGAGTTTGATTTCGAGGCGCAATGCCGCAACGTATTCGATAACATACGTATAGTACTTGAGGAAAGCGGCAGCAGTTGGGATAAGCTGGTAGATGTTACTGTATTCCTGGTAAACATGAAGCGCGACTTTGCTACCTACAACCGTGTGTATGCCGAGTACTTCAAAGACAACCAGCCTTGCCGCACTACAGTCGAGATCAATTCGCTGCCTACACCTATAGCTATAGAGCTAAAGTGTATCGCTACTATCGACTAAGCTATCTTATATCGGGAGGTCAACGCGTATCTGCTTGCTGAAAGGCTTGCCTTTAGCGTCTTTGCCGTCTATCTTCCACATCACACTGCGCAGTTCTACTGATAGTGGCTTCTGGTTTGCTGCGCGTATGCTCTTGGTGCTGTTCAGCCACTTCTGTGTCTGTGCCTTGCTAAGGCGTTTGCTACGCGCAGCACGTGTAATGGCATCGCGGATAGATGCATTAGTAACCTTTGGTGCGGCCAGCTTACGCTCGTTGATATCGGTAATCGTGTAAGTGCTGCCACTGCCCTTAACAGGCTGCCATCCTGTGGTGGTAGATAGTCTGTCAAGCACCAATGTACCTAAGTTGTTCTCGGCAACTACTACTGTTTGGTAGCGTTGCGATACCTTTTGAACAGTACCATCTGTTACCTTTAGTTGCTTACCATCAAGATCACCTTTGGTGAGTTGGTAAGTGCCGTTGCTGCCCTTGGCTGATACGTTTGGTATGAAAAGGTCAACCTCTTTGAGATCTATTGTCAGTCCATTCGCTTTAGCAACAGGCTTTGGGTTTTCTTCAGGCTGTTCTTCGGTAGGTTTAGCAGGCTCCGTTACTTGCGATGTTGCAGCAGTATCCACTGGTTTCTCATCTTCTTTGGGTTGCTCATTTTGAGGAGCTACGGGTTGATAATCCAACACCATATCCTGAAGATATGCAGAATCAGTTTCTGTAACTATCATGGCAGAATCGCCCAGTATAATGGGGCCATTGCCTGTATTGCCCTGTTCTTCACAAGATGCTAATACGCCTGTTATGGCAAGCAGGAATATGATCTGATATGTTGCACGCATATTGAAAGGAAGATTCTAATAGCTAAAAATAATAAACGGCACTAAAAGCTTAGCAGTTTCTGTACACTTTCGCCCAGCTTACCTTTTGCCATAAAGTTCTGCTCCAGTTCTATTGCAAATGGTACAGGGGTATCAAGGCTGGCGCAACGCACTATAGGCGCATCCAGGTACTGGAAACAATGTTCTGATATCCATGCGGAAAGTTCACCGCCAATACCACCTATAAGCGTATCCTCATGCAACAGCAAAACCTTACCGGTGCGCTGCACAGATGCCTTGATTGCATCATAATCAAGTGGTAGTAAGCTGCGAAGGTCCAATATGTCGAAAGATACCTCCTGATGTTGTGCTGCATAATCGGTAGCCCAATGCACACCCGCACCATAAGTTATTATGCTGATATCGCTACCTTCCTGCACTTGCCTTGCTTTACCTATCTCAATAGTGTAATACTCATCAGGCACCATGCCACTTATGCTGCGGTAAAGAGCCTTATGCTCGAAGAAAATAATAGGATTAGGATCGGCTATGGCTGCATTCAAGAGGCCTTTTGCATCTTCGGGAGTAGCCGGATACAATACCTTTAAACCAGGCGTATGTACAAACCATGCCTCGTTGCTCTGCGAGTGAAACGGGCCTGCACCTACACCACCACCTGTAGGCATACGTACTACCACATCGGCATTCTGACCCCAACGATAATGTATCTTAGCCAGATTATTAATGATCTGGTTGAAACCTACAGTTACAAAATCAGCAAATTGCATTTCCATCATAGCCTTGTAACCTTTTATAGAAAGGCCCAGAGCTGTACCTACTATAGCACTTTCGCAAAGTGGTGTATTGCGTACCCGTTCTTTACCAAATTGCGATACAAAACCTTCTGTTACCTTAAAGGCTCCACCGTATTCGGCTATATCCTGTCCCATCAGTACCAGGTTGTCGTAGCGTTCCATACTTTGCTTCAACCCCTCGCTAATGGCTTGTATAAACTTCTTCTCAGACTTGGTACCCGACACAGGTATTGTGGTGCCGATGCTTGACGGTGCATATACATCACGCACCTCTTCGGCTGTATCGGGCTTAATAGGTTGTGCTGCAAAGCCCGTAGCCAATCCGTCTTCTATTTCTTTCTGAATGCCGGCACGTATTTCAGCTATCTTACCTTCTGTCAGTATTTTCTCTTTCAGCAAGTAGGCTTCAAAGTTGGCCACCGGATCTTTCTTGCCCCATTCTTCAAACAATTCTTTAGGTACATACTTTACACCGCTGGCCTCTTCATGGCCGCGCATGCGGAAGGTCATACACTCAATCAGTATCGGTTTTTGTTCTTTAATACAGTATTCGCGTGCTTCGCTGATGATCTTATAGACTTCCAGTATATTATTACCATCTATAGTAATGCCTTTCATGCCATAGCCTACAGCTCGGTCGGCCAGTTGTTTACAAATAAACTGTTCATTAACCGGCGTGCTCAAGCCATAGCCGTTATTTTCTATTAAAAAGATAACAGGCAGGCCCCATACGGCAGCTACGTTCAGCGCTTCGTGGAAGTCACCTTCGCTGGTACCACCATCGCCGCTGAAGGCAAGCGATACTTTATTCTCCTTCTTAAGCTTGTGTGCCAATGCAATGCCATCGGCAATAGCAAGTTGAGGGCCCAGGTGCGATATCATGCCGCAGATGTGGTACTCATTTGCACCAAAGTGAAATGAACGCTCGCGGCCTTTGCTAAAGCCTTCTTTACGGCCTTGCCATTGCATGAATAGTTTATCGAAAGGCATTTTGCGCGCAGTGAACACCCCCAGGTTGCGGTGCAATGGCATAATGTACTCGTCACTATCAAGCGCCAGCGTGGCACCTATAGCAATAGCCTCTTGCCCAATACCGCTAAACCATTTACTGATGCGGCCCTGGCGCAGCAGCACCAGCATCTTTTCCTCTATCATGCGCGGGCGCACAATCTCATTATAGAGTTGAAGTAGTTTTTCTTCGCTTAAGCCTTTACGGTCGAAATTCATAACTGCGCAAAAATAACAATCTGCTCGCAGCTAGTGAATTTATTGTTTGGTATAAACAGTTAATATACTGCCAGCTTTAATGGTACTACCCATTAGCAGGTTTTTAGCAAGTATAGCCGGGTATAGTAATGTATAAAGTGACTTCAGTAAACTATTCCCGCCCGCCATCTGATTAATGGTAAGCCTGGTATAAAACCGGTATCTGGATAGCCTTTCTTCGATTATGTCTTTCACCTTAAGCGGATAAACATTGGCCAGGGCTTCAAATACTTCCTTATTCCACCAGCCCATATGGTGGGGTGGCATATTCAGCGCATCATATTTAAAATAATGAAACCAATAGGGATTATTGTTTGGTACACAAATTATAAGCTTCCCTCCTTTCTTCAGTGTTTTGATACTAGCTGTTACAAAGGAATCGATCTCGTTAATATGCTCCAGCACCTGGAAATAACATACAATATCATACTCTTCTGCATGTGTTTCAGCATGCTTTTGTATCGTATCGTTGTACATTGCCAGTCCGTTTTCCCGCCCTGTCTGTATAGCTTTATCGTTAAACTCCAGTCCAACGCAGTCGCATTTACGGTGCTTCTTTATGTATTTTAAAAAATTCCCATACCCACATCCTATATCCAGTACTTTAGCGCCCTCATCTATAAATGGCAAGGCTGCATCATAGTCCCATTTCCAGTCGGCATAGTACCAGTCAAATTTCTGCAACCCTTCATAAAAGGCAGCATCGCCGGTAAGATGAAACGGATAAAAAAAACGGTATCCTGTCTGCTGACATTCATAGAGGCCTACTTCTTTCAACCCTGTAAAATATCCGGCTACATCTATATCAACCATATCCTGATATTGTTTTTCTATCAGCGATACGGGAATTTGTTCTACCAGCCTGGCTGGTTGGTGTGTTATGGGAGAAAGAACCATGTATGTCTGCCTTAATCTATTAAACGTCAAATATAATCATCATCTAATAACAACTTATGCACAGTTGCAAACCGCATTATTGAAAATTAAAACCAGTTCCTTACCTTTGTGTGACCGCTACAGCTACTCCCTCAATTTTATTGTAATATTTACCTAGCTGCGCATACCGGTCCGAAAAACAGGTGCGTTATGACTAAATATATTTTTGTAACCGGAGGCGTTACTTCATCGTTAGGAAAAGGAATTATAGCCGCTTCATTGGCCAAACTATTGCAGGCCCGCGGCTTCAGGACAACCATTCAAAAGTTTGACCCGTACATAAATGTGGACCCGGGCACGCTGAACCCTTATGAGCATGGCGAATGCTATGTGACCGAGGATGGCGCCGAGACTGACCTTGACCTGGGGCACTATGAGCGTTTCCTGAATACATTCACCTCTCAGGCCAATAACGTGACCACTGGCCGCGTATACCAATATGTTATTAACAAAGAGCGCGAAGGAGCTTACCTGGGTAAAACCGTACAGGTGATACCCCATATTACTGACGAAATAAAGCGCCGCATAAGGCTGCTGGGCGATAGTAACCAGTTTGATATAGTGATAACTGAATTGGGTGGTACTGTAGGCGATATAGAGTCGCTGCCATATATAGAAGCGGTACGCCAATTGAAATGGGAAATGGGCGACGAGAACTGCCTGGTGATACACCTTACACTGATACCTTACCTGAAAGCTGCAAAAGAACTAAAGACCAAACCTACGCAGCACTCGGTAAAAATGATGAGCGAGAATGGCCTAAACCCTGACGTATTGGTTTGCCGCACCGAAGAACCATTATATAAAGACCTGAAGCGTAAAATAGCCTTGTTCTGTAACGTGACGCAGGATGCTGTTATTGAAGCATTGGATGCGGATACCATATATGGTGTGCCTTTGGAAATGATGCGTGAAAAGCTTGACCTGATATGCCTGCAAAAGCTGCAACTGCCATTGGGCAATGAGCCTAACCTGGATAAATGGAAGGAATTCCTGAATAAGCTACGCTACCCAAAATCGAAAGTGACCATTGGCCTTATAGGTAAATATGTAGAGTTGCAGGATGCTTACAAATCGATACTGGAGGCATTGATACATGCCGGCGCTATGAACGAGTGTAAAGTAGAAGTTCGCAACATACATTCGGAATACCTGACACCTGAAAATGCCGAGGAAAAACTGCAAAACCTGGATGCCATACTGGTAGCGCCTGGCTTTGGCAGCCGTGGTATTGAAGGTAAAATAGATGCCATACGCTATGCAAGGGA
>JAEZIL010000292.1 GCA_023436685.1 Bacteroidota bacterium
CTGGTGCAGGCTTAGTTGCCGCAGCGGGTTTTGGCGCTGGCGCAGCCTTTTTAACCGGGGCTGCTTTTTTTGCCGGTGCAGGAGCAGGTTTGGCTGCCACCTTTTTAGCAGGAGTTTTAGGTGCCGGTGCCGCTTTTTTTGCCGGCGTGGCTTTTTTAGCAGGCGCAGCCTTTTTAGGTGCCGGTGCTGCTTTTTTAACAGGTTTAGCTGCTACAGTCTTATTATTCTTTTTCAATGCTTTAGTATTTTTATTATCTGCTTTCTTAACTGGTGCCGATTTCTTTGAAGGAATTCCTTTCTTAACTGTTGCCACTTTTTTTGCAGGGGCTGTCTTCTTTGCAGGGGCCGCTTTTTTTGCGGGAGTAGCCTTTTTAGGGGCTGTTTTGCTGGCTGCTTTAGGGGCAGTCTTGGCATTTTTAGCCACTACCTTTTTAGCAGGGGCGGGTTTTTTAGCGTTCTTTGAAGACTTGGCTGCAGGTTTTTGTTTCGTGGCCATAACCTTAAGAAGTTTTAGATATTAACACTTTGAGAGTTGCTTCATTTACCTCAATTTCAACGCCTTGTGACACATTGGAAGCGAGGTTGATATTATCTGCCAAAATTTCCGTGCAAATATAATCACTGAAATTAATAATTGCTGATTTTAATGGTTCGTACTCTTCTATCGTAACTACTATTCTATCAGTTAGTTCCAGGCCAGTTTCTTTACGTATCTTCTGTATCCGGTTCACCAGTTCACGGGCATTACCCTCGTCTTGCAGTGCTTCACTCACGGTAATATCCAGGGCAACGGTCAGGTTATCCTTATTGGCTACCGACCAGCCCGGTATATCTTCGGCTATGATATCTACATCTGCCACACCTATCTCTACAGGTTCACCTTCAACTTGTAAGATATAATTTTTTTGTTTTTCAAGCTCTGATATCTGGTGTTGGTCCATTTGGGTGATAACCGCTGCTACCGCTTTCATTTTTGCACCCATACGTGCCCCCAGCTGCTTAAAGTTGGGCTTTACTTTCTTTTTGATAAAGCCCTCAGTTTCCGTAAGGTACTCTATCTGTTTTACGTTCACCTCATTTTTTATCAGTCCTTCTATCTTCTGCACCTGCTCTTGCATGTGCTTATCCAGCACGGGTATCAATACTTTTTGCAATGGCTGGCGCACTTTAAGGTTTACCTTTTTGCGTATAGACAATACCAGCGATGATATATCCTGCGCCAGGCGCATACGTTCTTCCAGTTCGGTATCAATGATGCTTTCATCCACGTCGGGAAAATCACATACGTGTACCGATGGCAGGTGGAAACGCTTAGTTACGCTGTTTAGGTTGCAATACAACCAGTCAGCAAAGAAGGGAGCTATTGGTGCCATAAGCAATGCCATGGTTTCCAGGCATTCGTATAGCGTTTGGTAAGCACTTATTTTATCTTGTTCGTACTCGCCCTTCCAGAAACGGCGGCGGCACAGGCGTACGTACCAGTTGCTCAGCTGCTCATCCAGGAAATACTCCATAGCCCTGCCTGCCTGCGTAGGCTCATAATCGTTCATGTACCTTGTTACATCTTTAACAAGCGATTGTAAAGATGAAAGTATCCACTGGTCTATTTCAGGACGTTGCTGAACGGGTATATATTTCTCTTTGAATGTAAAGCCATCAACATTGGCATACAATGCAAAGAACTGGTAAGTATTATATAAAGTACCGAAGAACTTGCGCTGCACTTCCTTGATGCCTTCTACATCGAACCTCAGGCTATCCCAGGGCGATGCGTTGGTTATCAGGTACCAGCGGGTTGCATCTGCGCTATATTTTTCTATGGTCTCAAACGGATCTACAACGTTGCCTATGCGCTTGCTCATTTTATTTCCGTTCTTATCGAGCACCAAACCATTTGAAACCACGGTTTTGTAAGCTACGTTATCGAACAGCATAACGCCCAGCGCATGCAATGTATAGAACCAACCGCGTGTTTGATCCACGCCTTCGGCTATAAAATCGGCCGGGAAGTTGGCCTTTAGTTCTTTTTTAGGATGCGCACCAAACGGATAATGCAACTGTGCGTATGGCATAGCGCCCGAATCGAACCACACATCCACCAGGTCAGGCTCGCGGTGCATTGGCTTACCACTATCCGATACCAGTATTATCTGGTCTACAAACGGTTTATGCAGGTCTAGCTTATCATCATCAATAAACTGGTTCAGTTCCAGTTTCTTATCGGCTTTCTTTACCTCGGCCTTCAGTTCCTCTATACTACCTATGCATTTCACCTCGGTGCCATCTTCGCTTACCCATACCGGTAGCGGAGTGCCCCAGTAGCGGCTGCGGCTCAGGTTCCAGTCCACCATATTCTCCAGCCAGTTGCCAAAACGACCCTCGCCGGTAGCCTTCGGCTTCCAGTTGATGGTTTTGTTCAACTCTATCATCCTATCCTTAACAGCAGTGGTTTTTATGAACCATGCATCGAGCGGATAATAAATAACAGGCTTATCGGTACGCCAGCAGTGTGGGTAGGTGTGTTCGTATTTTTCAACCTTGAAGGCTTGCCCTGCTGTTTTAAGCTTTACAGCTATATCAACGTCTACGTCTTTATATTCAGGATCGTCTTTATAATTCTTCACGAAACGGCCACTGAACTCGCCGGTATAGTCGACAAACTTACCTTCTTTGTCCACCATGGTAAGTATACCTATGTTGTGCTTCTTGCCTACTTTATAGTCATCGGCACCAAAGGCAGGGGCCGTATGTACGATACCCGTACCGTCTTCGGTAGTAACAAAGTCGCCCGTGATAACACGCCATGGGTCACCACCTGCTATTTCGCGCGTGTTGCCTTCAAAAGGCAGCAATTGCTCGTAACGGCAGCCTTCAATATCAGAGCCTTTAAACTCGGCTATGATATGCCATGGCAATATCTTGCTTTCGGCAGTATACAGGCTGAAATCGGTGGTTTCGCCTTCTGGTTTGAAGTATTTGCCCAGCAGCGCCTTGGCCATTATCACCGTAGTGGGCTGATGAGTGTATTGATTGTATGTTTTTACAAGTACGTAGTCGATATTGGGGCCAACGGTAAGGCCGCAGTTGCTAGGCAGCGTCCACGGAGTGGTGGTCCATGCCAGGAAGTATACCTCTTTTATATCCTGCCCTTCGGGCATCCAGGCTGCGTGCGCTTTCTCTATCAGTTGCTGGCCAAAATGCTTTTGCTCACCAAACGACGATTGCGCCAGCATTTTGAACATAGCCACTACGGTGGTGTCCTTTACATCTTTATAAGTGCCGGGCTGGTTCAGCTCGTGGCTGCTAAGGCCTGTACCTGCTGCGGGAGAATACGGCTGTATGCTGACACTCTTGTAGAGGTAGCCTTTTTCGTACAGCTGCTTCAGCGCCCACCAAAGGGTTTCGATATACTTATTATCGAAGGTGATGTACGGGTCTTTCATATCTACCCAATACCCCATCTTCTCGGTTATCTCTTCCCACTTATCTTTATAACGCATTACTGCCTCGCGGCATTTGCGGTTATATTCTTCTACGGTTATCTTCTTTCCTATATCTTCTTTAGTGATGCCCAGTTCTTTCTCCACGCCCAGCTCTACAGGCAGGCCGTGCGTATCCCAACCGGCCTTACGCTTTACCTGGTAGCCCTGCATGGTCTTATACCGGCAAACCAGGTCTTTTAAAGTACGGGAGATAACGTGGTGTATGCCGGGCATACCGTTGGCACTAGGCGGACCTTCGTAGAATACGAAAGGCTCAGCGCCATCGCGATTGGTGACAGATTTGAGAAATATATCGTGCTGCTTCCAGCGGGCCAGGAAATCCTGCTCGATGGAGGGCATATTCAACTGCTTGTGCTCGGAGTATCTGGACATTCTATTAACCTAAAATTCAAAAAGCCATCACCAAAAAATGATTGATTTTCAGTATATGACCGGGCATAATAACCCGAAACCTACGAAAAATTAAGGCGCAAAGGTAGGGGATTTTTTTGAGATGTGAGTGGGTGGGGATAAAGGGTGAAAACACGGTTTGTTTGATTATGATGCTTGCTATATCTTGTTGTAATAATAAATTATTTATCTGCAATTGCAGTAATTCATGTTAAAAAAAATAATACTTGAAAACTATAGGTGTTTTCAGAAAACAGAAATTTTATTTAAGGACATTTCAATCATTGTGGGTAAAAACAATGCAGGAAAATCTACTTTAATTGAGGCATTGAGGATTGTTTCAATAGTAACCAATCGCTATAAAAATTTAAATTTTAATCAACCTCCGAAATGGCTTCATCTCAATGAAGTTCTATTAGGCATATCTCCATCAATAAATAATTTAGATATATCAACAAGAAACATATTTTATATGTATGGCGATGGGCCAGCAAAAATATATGTTGAGTTTCAAAATGGAGCTAAAATCAACATCTATATAGGTGAAGAGGCAGAAGTATTTGTTACACTCCATAGTCCTACAGGTATGGCAATTGAGTCTAGAAAATTTGCCAATACACTGAAATTATCAAAAATAAATATTCTTCCACAGATTACACCCTTACTAAAATTTGAAAAGGTTATTAAGTTAGAAACCGTACAACAAAATCTTTTAACTAATCTTAGTTCTAGAAATTTTCGAAATCAACTAAATTATTTTAATTCAGAATTTGAAAATTTTAAAGAATTATCTGAAAAAACTTGGCCCGGACTGTCTATTCATAATGACAGTAATAATATACGCACACAAGGTGATCTATTTTTATTTGTTCGTGATAATAAATTTGAAGCTGAAATTGGGTGGATGGGCCATGGGTTGCAAATGTGGTTGCAAACGATGTGGTTTCTTTCGAGGTGCTCACCAGAGTCAACCATTATATTAGACGAACCGGATGTTTATATGCATGCAGACCTACAACGAAGACTAATAAAAATTGTAAAAAACAAATATAAACAAGTACTTGTTGCAACTCATTCTGTAGAGATTATGTCTGAAGTAGAAGCAGAAAATATTCTTCCAATAAATAATACACAAACAAAACAAGAATATGCGAATAAGCTCCCTATAGTTCAAAAAATTGTTGATGATATTGGTAGCGTTCATAATATCGAAATTGCAAGAATCTTTTCCTATAATAAATTATTAATCATTGAAGGAGAAAAAGATGATGTCAAAATTTTAAGCATCTTTCAAAGTAAGATTTTCCCAGACACATTTGAACAATTTGATATTCTTCCTAAAACATATGTCGAAGGATGGGGAGGTTGGCAACGAGTTATTGGATCAAGTAAAGTTTTTAAAGACAATAGTACTTCTATAATGCTTTACTGCATTTTTGATTCAGATTATCATCACAAGGATGAAATTAACAGTAGGCTCAATGATGCCAAAACTCATGATATCAACTTACATGTTTGGGAGAGAAAAGAGATAGAGAACTATTTAATTGTTCCCAATGCAATACACAGACTAATAAAGAAAAAAAAGAAAAACGCTTTACTTACTATAGAAGAAATAACAAAAACAATTAGTGATATATGCGATGAACTAAAAGAGGAGGTTACAGATTCTTATGCAACAGAAATTCAAACTAATAATAAAGGTTGGACTATTGCGACAGTTAACAAAGAAGCTAGAAAATACGTTAATAGCATGTGGGGAATAAATAAATTATCTCTTGTACCTGGCAAAAAAGTCATAGCCATGATATGTAAATGGATTTCGGAAAATCATAAAATCTCACTAAATAAATTTTCCATTGCAAGAGAAATTAATAAAACAGAAATTCCTGCTGAATTAATAAATGTTATCACGAATATTGAGAATAGAAATTCTTTTTAAATATATTTTTTTCATACTGAATATGAACGAGAATTAAGTTAATACCCTCTGACGCCAACGACCTGAAAATAGAAAGTAATAATTAGATGAGGATGTTCTCTCTTGGGGGCTTTCAAACAATATAGGCCTCTACATTTCGTGGAGGCTTATAAATTTAAGGCGCAAAGTTATGAGGTTTTTTTGAGATGTGAGTAGGGTTAAATAACGGTTGCGATACATATGTATTCTTACTACTTTGTGTATACCTATCCCTTTCGAAAACAATTTATGGTAAACCCACTATTCTTTCCTTTAGCACATAGCCCTCCCATTGTGGCTATTTCCGTCAAATCTTTCATTACCATAAAAATCAAAATCAAAATGAAAACAAAACTAATTGTGTTCCTTTCAGCAATGCTATCAGCATTCTGCGTACAAGCGCAAGAAGACACCTATTGCACAGATGAATGTGCCAGGCAGTCGATCTCTATCAATACAGGATACAACCACGCTGCCGCCAACGAGTACAACTTTGGTGAACGCGATGAGTACTGGCAGGTGGTACAAGTGCCCGCGGGTGGTGGCGCTACAGACCCTGTACCTTTTTGCGCCTATGTTATAGAACCTGACCCTACATTTTGGACAACAGACTACCCCAATCCGGCAATAAGCCAGTATATATCGGTATTTCCTACCACAGTAAATTCCTTCAATAACTGGACAGGCGTTTGCCCTGGCTCGCCGGTAGATAACCCATACAGGCTACAGCGTAAATTCAATATCTGTACCCCTAACGACCAGGCCCAGGTAAGGATAGACCTGGAAATGATGGTGGACGACCTCATAGAAAATGTATGGGTAGATGGTACGCTACTGCAAACCTTCCCATGTGCCACCGGCAATTTCGTGTACACCAACCGCGACATGATGTCGGTAGTAGTAAATCTGTCACCAGGTCAGCACACTATCTCGATGGATATGCGCAATATATTTGGTGGAGTGATGGGTGTGAACGCACAAGGTAATATTACAGTTATAGACGGGGTATCCAGTGTTACAGACCCTGTTTGCTTCGGGAAAAACAGCTGCTCATGCTTCGACGACCAAAATATGGACATAGAATACCTGGGCAATGATGAACAAGGTAATTGTCTGTACAAAGCCACGGTGAACACCAGCTCTTCTAACACCATTACTGGTTATGAATGGTCTATCATTGGTTACAATGCACCTTCAGTAGTACACATCAGTAGTGCCAGCAGCGATACCTATTATTTCTCTATACCATCGGGCACCAGCGCTACCATACGCGTTACAGTACATGCAGTGAAACCCGACTTTGGGCCCGGAGAAGACCCGTGCTGCGCTACTACTTTAGAGCAAGATGTATTTTGCGAAGGTGGCTCAGGGATACCTCCCTGCGAAGGCGTAGATGGTGTGCTCGAAGCCTCGTTCATGGGCAGCGGTGCCAATTTTAATTGCAGGTTCCGGTTTACGGCTACGGTATTTCCACCATCAGGCTATACGGTACAAAGCTACACTTGGTCGGTACCCGGTAACCCAAGCGTTACAAACTTTACCAGCGCCACAAGTAATAGCTATACATATACGGTACCTAACAATACCGGTGTTACAGTAACCGTAGAAATTATATTCATAACACCTGATGGCGAACAATGTAAGCTTACAC
>JAEZIL010000329.1 GCA_023436685.1 Bacteroidota bacterium
GTACGTATCCCTAACGAATTTTTCCGTCGCCTGGCTAACGGTGGCGATTGGGAAATGACAGCCCGTAGCGATGGCAAAGTGATGAAGAAAATGCCTGCCTCTCAGCTGTTCGATAAAATATCTTACGCTGCATGGCGTTGTGCTGACCCAGGTACACAATACGATACTACCATCAACGAATGGCATACATGCCCTGAAGGTGGCCCTATCCGCGCATCTAACCCATGCTCGGAGTATATGTTCCTCGACAACACAGCTTGTAACCTGGCATCGCTGAACCTGCGCCGCTTCTTTAATGAAGAGAACAATACGTTCGATGTGACAGGTTTTGAATACATGACCCGCCTGTGGACAGTAGTACTGGAAATTTCGGTACTGATGGCGCAATTTCCTTCGCCTGAAGTAGCGCAACTGAGCTACGACTACCGCACACTTGGTTTAGGTTATGCTAACCTTGGCTCTATGCTGATGGTAAGCGGCATACCTTACGACAGCGAAGAAGCCCGCGCAATAGCCGGTGCTATCACTGCTATTATGAATGGTGTGGCTTACCGTACCTCGGCCGAAATGGCTGCTGCACTTGGCGCATTTCCACGCTACGAAGAAAACAAAAAACACATGCTGCGCGTAATGCGCAACCACCGTGCTGCTGCATACGATGCTGCTGATGCGTACGATAACCTGGAAACTAAGCCAATGGGTATCAACGCTAAGTATTGCCCTGACTATTTATTAACTGCTGCTACCAGAGCATGGGACGAAGCAGTGCAAATGGGCGAGCAACATGGCTACCGCAACGCGCAGGCTACCGTTATTGCACCTACAGGTACCATAGGCCTGGTAATGGACTGCGATACTACCGGTATTGAGCCTGACTTTGCACTGGTAAAATTCAAAAAACTTTCGGGTGGTGGTTATTTCAAGATCATCAACCAATCGATACCGGCTGCACTGAAAAACCTGAAATACTCAGAGCAGGAAATAGATGCGATTGTAAAATATGCAAAAGGCCACGGCACATTCGCCGGTGCTCCTTTCATCAACCACCAGTCGCTGAGCGAAAAAGGTTTTATTGGTGAAGAACTGAAAAAACTGGATGCTGCTGTAGAAAGCGCATTTGAAATAGGTTTTGTATTCAATGCTTACGCTCTTGGCGAAGAATGCCTGCAACGCTTAGGCTTCAAACCGGAACAATATTTTGCGCCCGATTTCAACCTGCTGGAAGAACTGGGCTTTAGTGATGAAGAAATAGATGCAGCCAACGACTATGTATGTGGTACCATGATGATAGAAGGTGCTCCTTACCTGAAGGAAGAACACCTGCCTGTTTTCGATACGGCTAACAAATGTGGTAAAAAAGGGCAGCGATATATACACGCACACGGGCACATACGGATGATGGGTGCTACACAGCCGTTTATTAGCGGAGCTATCTCTAAAACCATCAACCTGCCAAACGAAGCAACGGTTGAAGAAATAAAAGACTGCTACCAACTGAGCTGGCAACTGGGTATCAAAGCATGTGCTTTGTACCGCGATGGATCGAAACTGAGCCAGCCATTAAGCAATAAAAGCGATAAGAAAAAGAAAGAAGATAAAACAGAAGCTGCAACTGCTGAAGTAGCAGAAACTACACAAATAGTAGACCTTGGTCAGCTAACTGTGAACGAACTGCTGGAAGAAGTGAACAAGCGTGTACAGGCCAGCCCCGATACACAGCTGAAACGCGAACTGAGCCGTATAGTAGAACGTAAACAACTGCCTGCTAAGCGCCGCGGTTATACCTTCAAAGCTAAAGTAGGCGGCCAGCCAATATTTGTACGCACGGGCGAATATGCCGATGGTACGCTAGGCGAAGTATTCGTAGATATGGCTAAAGAAGGTGCTACTATGCGTAGTTTGATGAACAGCTTTGCAATAGCAGTATCGGTAGGCTTGCAATATGGTGTGCCGTTGGATGAATATGTAGACAAATTCACGTTCACCCGTTTCGAACCATCGGGTATTGTTGAACACCCGAATATAAAATCGGCTACCTCGGTGCTTGACTATATGTTCCGCCTGCTGGCTTACGAATATCTTGACCGTACCGACCTGGTGCATGTGCAAGACCCTAACCGTATAAGCCACGATGAAGAAACAGCACTGGCGCAACAACAAGAGCTATCGCAAGTGCGCGTAACAGCCCCGCAAACACAAAAGCAAAAAGCACCTTCGGCTCTAGCTCCTAAAGCAGTAAGTGTAACTGCCGATGTGAAAAAAATGATGGGTACCAGCGCTGATGCGCCTGCCTGCCGCAACTGTGGCAACATCACCCTCCGCAATGGTACATGCTATATGTGCCCTAACTGCGGCACTACAACCGGTTGCAGCTAACCCAATTATAAGTCCGACTCCAAACAAAAATCCCGCTTCTTAAGAGCGGGATTTTTTATAGATTAAAGAGGATGGATAACCCTTTTAATTGGTAAGAATTGCTTTACAGTCGGGTCAAACCTTGTTTTATATAATACTGAAGATGACTTACCATTTTTTGATGTTGCAATACCGCCAACTATTGCACCACCAATACCACCCAACATGGCTCCAGCTGTAGCACCGCTAAAATTATTTATACCGTTTAAATAACGTGTAGCATAAAATTCACCGTTTTCAAATTTCATTCGCATTGCGGGGTCACTCACATACCATTGTTTGCCGCTATAGATAGCAAAGAAAGATCCATCTTCAATACTTTGTCCTTTCTTACCTTTTGTATTAGTATAATAGAAAAATATTTTTCTGGGAACATCTATAGAAAGTAAAATATCATTAACTATAAAACCTGTATCTGACGGGGCATTTTGTAAGAACTGATCGACTGTATAATAAACACCTTTTTTAAATTCTTTGGTTTGGTAGATAGGAAATACATTCTTGTCGATATTCCTTTTATTAATCGCTTCTGCTTCAGTATAGCTTTTATCAGTAGGCACATATTTGGCAGAACCATTATGTGCCAGCAATTCTTCTATCTTATTTCTAGCCATTTCTTGCAATGCACGAGTAGGGTCTTTATCAGCCGCTTCGTATAACGAATCGACCTTGCATATAAATTTGTAATTATCGTTCTCGCCAATGAAAAAATCAGTATTCAAATAAAAAGTGCCGATTTCCTGATCGATAGGTGTGTCTTCAACCAATATATCATACAGCACCATAAGCAGTTCATATTCGCCTTTCCCTCTGGCTAATGTTTGGTAATATTTTTGAAGAAATTCAGTTAAAGTGGTGTCGGTTATTAGCGTAGCGTATGTATCAAATGCGCCTGGCCGTATATAGCCTATCGAACTTTTATCTGTACGGGTATCTATTACTTTTAACGTTTTACATTGCGTTGGCGCAGGTACCGCAGAAGTACTATTTAGCCTAAAATAAAATTGCCTTAAATGTGGATGCTTTTGGGCATAACCTACTGTTGCAAATGCGAACATTATAAATGGCAGCAAGGAATATTTATATAATCTCATAGGGTATTCTACTAAGTAGCAAGATAATGAAGCGTACTAAAATTCCGGTTATATTTCAAGCTATCTTTGCCGCAAACGATTTTAACCATGAGATCATTCCTGCTGATAGTACTGGTAGCTTTTTGTGCAGCGTGTGGCAATAATAATAAGTCGGCTGAAAGCAGCATGGGTGCATTTGAAGCAGAAGCACCCGGAACTAATAATGGCAATTGGTACAAGCATTACACAGGTACGGTAGCCGGCCAGGCGGTAGCGGCCGATATACATAAGTATAACGATCGTATTACCGGTACGTACTATTACCAGTCGCAGGGTAAGCTAATACCTATCTACTTCAGTACCGATACTGCTAAACCTGGCGTGTACATGGTAGAAGAAAGACCAGAACGTGTTGACTCGAAAGGTGGATCGAAATGGGAAGTAACCATTACCGATAATACGCTATCGGGCAAGTGGAAAGATGATATGGGTAATGATGTGTATGATATCATGTTGAAAGAAGCGCCAAATAATTATCCATTGGCAATGATGAACTATGTGGATACCATACCCTACAAGCAAGGTGTAGAAGAACCGGCCGCTACTATGGTGAATAATTTGCTGCTGCCCGGTAAGGGAATGAAAGAAGAGAACGCACAATTCATTAATAGTATAGTGAACAAATACCTGGGTTGCGATTCGCTGAGCAAAGGCAACCTGCAGGAATGTATGAAAGCACAATCGGCAGATTATGCGGCCTACTATCGTAAAACAGTTGGCGAGATGGATGATACATTGCGTGGCGAAGCATTTAACAACTACTATTCAGGTACCGATATGTATGTGACTTATAACGAAAACGACTGGATAGTATTTGGTATCATGAGTAGTGAATATACAGGCGGTGCACATGGCAACTATGGCAGCAGCTATATTAATGCCGATATGCAAACCAATAAAGTATGGAAGCTGGAAGATGTGTTGCGGGTAGATTCAATGCGTCTGAGCCGCGAGATAGAAAAAGCAGCACGCAAGCGAGTGGGCATGTCTGATGGGGAAGAAATCAAGTCGCGCTACTTTGCAGATAGGATAATGCCTAACGGCAATTTCCTGCTTACACATAAAGGCATCACGTTTAATTATACCCCATACGAGATAGCCTCTTATGCTGAAGGGGAAGTGTTATTGTTTGTACCATACGCCAGTATAAAAGACTTGTTGACACCGGCATTTAAGCAACGCATGAAAATGCAATAGCAGAAGTTTACTTCTGCTATTCTATTATCCAGGTCTCTTTACCTTCCAATAGTTTATCCAGGTCGCCCCGGCCTTTTGTAGCCAAGGCTTCTTCAAGTT
>JAEZIL010000346.1 GCA_023436685.1 Bacteroidota bacterium
TCTCTACAATTACTAATCCGCAATGCGAATAGGTTTTGTCGCGCCAGTTTACTTTACAAAGCATATAGCTGGTTATGTCATTGCCGGTACGCACCACAATATCTCCTGTTTGCAACAAGCGTATACCCGAATCTACAGCCCGGAGATTACCAGTATCGCTCATCCGTTGCAATGCAGTAGTTGGCTGTGGCCTATCCTCTTTTGCGTCAGCATTAAATATTAACCAACCCCCTGCACAAAGTATAATAACTATAAAGAGGGGAACTATAAGTTTCCATTTCACAGCACAAAAATACAAAAGCCGGCAGGAAACCTGCCGGCCACAACTTTGATATAAGGGATTAATGTTTGTTGATCTTTCCAGAGCCTGAAATATTTACCTCTGTTATTTGCGGGTTGCCCCAATAGTCCACATTGCCTGAGCCTGAAATGTGTACGCTTAGTGTTTTTTCAACTGTCATGCTTATGTTGCCTGAACCCGATATCCTGGCCGATAAATTTTGAGCAACGCATTGTTGGGCCGAAATATTACCGGAACCATTTACCTCGCAGCGAACGTTATTCAAGTTATTCTTATCTATCTTGATATCAGCTGAACCATTCACTTCAGCTGCGAGACTGTTGCTTGTAAGGCCTTCGTGAATGTGCACATTGCCAGAACCATTGATCTTGACACTGCTCATATTTTTGGTATAAACATTTATTTGCAGGTTGTTATTGCGTACGTTGATATAACGGTCTTTAAATTTCAACCTCAAAGTGCTGCCCTCAACTTTAGTTTCATAAGCGCCTATCAGGTTGCTATAGCCTATAACTACTACCCGGTCTTCGTTAGAAGGGTAGATTTCTATAGGTGTTGAGCCATCGGCTATAACTGTAGTAAAGCTGCCGGGATATCTTGTTTCTGAACTACTGTCGCCACTACCCCTCAGTCGGCTTTTTGAGCAGGATGTTGCGAAAAGAACTACGAATGTTAATGCTAGTAATAATGAGTTTTTCATAAAATGTATTTACTGTATTGCTTTGTGTGTTTTTGTTGTTTGTACTATTAAGACATTGTAAGTGCGAAATACCCCTATGCCGTTTTTAAATTTTTTATAGGTGCAATTGAATGCCGCCTATTGCACCTACGCTCAAGCTATAATCGCGGCCCCATTCGTTACCATCCCAAAAGGAATAACCTTCAAAACGATCGTTGGTATACATGCTCATATTCAGGAAGCTAACTGTAGGGCCGGCAAATAGTTCCCACTTGTCACCCAGTTTTAATGCAGGCAGTGCTCTTACAGCAAATTTATAATTGCCTTCAGTATCAAAGTTCACAAGGCCGGTGGTTGCAGCTTCGAAATTGATACGGAACATTTTACTAATAGGCAGGTGAGCACCTATACCGGCTTCGAAAGCATACATCAGATCTACAGTATTAAGGTTATAGCCCACACCTAAAATGCCATACATAATGCGGCCGCCGGAACGGAATGAGCCTAATACTGTTGATGATTCATCCATACTCAGGCTTATGGTTTTCTCTCCTTTCTTTGAAAGATTTAGAAACCCTATGGGATAGTCGCAACTGTCAGCGATATTTATAAATCCTGCCATCTGTACTTGTACATTTTTGGCTACGTTAATAAACCCTGCCAGTTGAACAGTTGCATCTTTAGCAGCATTTACAAAGCCTGCAAATTGTGTGTTGGCATCTTCTGCAACATTGCAGAATCCGGCTATTTGTGTATAAGGAACATCTTTGGCTACATTTATGAAACCAGCAAACTGGGCGTCGGTAGTTTTAGAGATATTGCAGAAGCCAGCCATTTGTGCTCCAGATAAGTTACGCCGGTTTATATTGAAAAAACCCGCACTCTGCAAGCCTTCCACACTACCCGATACGTTGCCAAAACCCGATACCTGCAAGCCGGTGATATCTTCTTTTACATGGCTGAAAAAACCGCTGGCAACCACGCCATTTAAGCTGCCCCCAATTTGATTTAGAAACCCTGCCGCTATTAATCCCCGGGCATCTTCCTTAATAATATTTGCAAAGCCTGCGGCAGCCATGGCATCTTCCGATTTGCTTACTCCTGCAATTGCATGCAGCGATACTGTATTAGTATACTCTGCGGCGTTGATACCATTAGTGCTTAAGGGGTAGATGAGGCCAAGATGTACCGGGGTATGTTTTTCTTGTGCAGTTGCTGTTATACTTATTATACCCAGCAAGAGGGCCGATAGTATAGTGCGTTTCATTGTCATAATAATTTTATCGTTTGCTATTATGACAACGCAGTTGCTTTATACCCCTATCTATAACATGAAAGATATTTAGAAAATATCCACCCCAACACTCCATCCAAACCAGTTGTAAAGGTTGTCCATCATTCGGGTGGCAGAATAAGAGGGGAATAAGTTTGATCTATATTCAGAAGGGGTAGTATTCAGCTCGATATTATATACATTGAAACTAGGCGCTGCATAAACTGCTATGTATTTATTGATCTTATAATTAAGGTTGAATTGCACGCGTGTTAATACATGCGTGCTGCGCCAGTCGCCCATGTATATGTATTGGCCGCTTACTTCAGGGCAAAAAGAAAAGCCTTTATAAATGGTAATGTCGGTACCTATACCATATCCCATTCCATATAGCTTTTTGCCGGTTCGTGTATCTGCAGCGCCCATCAATATGCTATATATTTTTTTATTGCCTGTTTTAAAGGCTATATTAAATGGCATGGCTTCGTTGGTAGATATAGATAGTTTATGGTAACCTTTCAGAATAATATTAATAAGCCCTATGCTGTACCCGGAAGATGAATCGGCAATGTTTATTAGCCCTACTTGTACACCATCTATTTTTTTAGCGTAGTTGATCAATCCACTTATCTGTCCGCCGTCTACATCTCTCCGTGCTATATTTATCAGTCCGGCTATTTGGGTTCCATCTACACTTTTATTGGTAAAGGTTGCCAACCCTGCAGCTTGCACGCCATCAGTGTTTCCTCCGCTGTGTGCATACAGCCCCCCTACCTGGGCGCCCGTTATATCGGTTTTGGCAAAGCCAGCGAGCCCAGCTACCTGTACCCCATTATTACTGCCACCCACATGGCTATATAAACCGGATATGTTTACACCTGTTACGTCTTTTAAAACCATGTTGCTGATACCTGCAATAATAACTCCGTTAACACTGTCCAGTACATGGTTATACAAGCCGCCTATTTGCAATCCATTAACCTCGCCACCTGTAATGTTGAAAATGCCACCTATATGCGCATAGCGTACATCGTTACGAACAATGTTGAATAGCCCGCCTATTTCGAAACCATTTACACCCGCAGTGTAGCCCCCAAGCACATTGAATGAAAACTTGTTAACAACCTGCCCGCTCATTTTGCCATGGGTACCTACTCCCGGTATTACGGATGCCTGGTATGGCTTATCAACAAAATACCTGTTCAGATTAAGGCTTTGCATGCGCTGCCGCGATGATAGGAATATATTTCCAAGCCATGTTTTCTCTATCTGAGAATTAGGCGTAACAGCTACTGAATCAAGGATGAAATTCTTTGGAGTTATACGTACGGTTAGCTCCTTGTTATCGCCGTTACGCAACTGCAGTGATGTATCGGTATACCACGATTTACTAATGCTAATAACAGCCGGCTGAAGCCGGTCCCGCAGTTTCAGTTTAAAGTATCCCTGATCATCGGTAAGCGATGCTACAAGTTGCTGCTTCTCATATACGCTGGCATTTACCAGCTTCTCTCCAGTAAGTTCATCTACCACATAGCCCGATACATACCAGTATGGAGGTGCATTTTGCAAAACTATATGGTGCCCTGTTTCTTTATATTCTATATTTCCATTGAACAACATATCCAGTACCTGTTGTACTGGCTTTTGCTGAACCCTTATTGTTACAAGGCTATCACCATTTATCAGGTTGCTATTGTAAGAAAAGCTAAATCCCCCTTGCTTGCCTATTTTGGTTAATACATCGGCCAGCGGTTTCCGGTTCATATCCAGTGTTACAGGCCTGTGCAGAAAAGTTTGTGCCCCGGCACTGTTAAGTGCGAGACAGCAAATAATAGCATATATGAGGCTACGGAATTTATGTGGGAACATGGAGGTTTTATCTTAATGTGATGTTATTACCCTTCCGTTCTACGTGAATATTAAATGTTTCACTGATCACCGCGAGTATGTTTTCTATCGGTTCATTCCGGAAGGTAGTGGTTATGGGCATGTCTCTAAGTTTTTCGTTAGGTATAGTTATCTCTACACCATATGCTTCATTAAGAACATCGGCCAGCCGCCATAAAGGGGTTCCGTTACAAACAAATTCCTTGGTGCGGTAATAGTTGTACAGCACATCGTCATTTAGTTCTTTCACAGGCATATTGGCATTGTGGTAAACAGTGGCTTTTTCATTAGGTTTTAAGGTTACATTATTTTGGTTCTTGGCTACTTTTACAATGCCTGTTTCAACTATTACCTCTGTTTTCTTCGTGTCGCTCTTTACATTGAAGCTAGTGCCAACTACTAGTACCTCTACATCATTAGCCTGTATAACAAATGGCCGCTCTTTGTCAGGGGAAACATCAAAGAAGGCCTCGCCTGTAAGTTTTACATTGCGGGTTTTACCGCTAAGATTTGGGGCATAGGCAAGTGTCGCGTTTTTATTAAGGGTAACGACAGTGCCATCAGGTAATGTGTCTATTACAGTAGTATTGCCCGACGCTATTGTTATCATTTCATTGCCCCTGTTCATTACAAAATAGTACACAAGCCAACTGCAACATACCAGAACCAACAATACGGCTGCTGCACGCTGCCATGCCATACGATGGCCGCCCAGGGGTATAACTTTAGCAGAAGGTGCTTGTTCTGCTTCTACACGTTGTTTAAAACGCGCCCAGGCAGCATCCACATCTATATTGCTTTTAGCTTCCAGCTTTTTACTTTCCTGCCATATCAGTTTAAAATGTTCGAAATGCTTCCGGTTAACTTCACTTTGTCGTATCCAGTTTTCAACGAGTATTAGTTCCTCGTTTGTTACCTCGCCCAGTAAGTATTTTACCAGCAAGTCATCCGTCATATTTGTATTGTCTCTGTTCACGTCTTGCTTCTTTTACAGGTTGAGTAATAATATTATAAGCACTAAAGGCAGATACTCAGAAAGTTCTTGTCTCAATATCTTCAGCGCTTTCCCCATTTGGTTTTCTACAGTTTTAATAGATAGTCCCAGCCGCTCGGCTATCTCTTTGTATTTAAGTTCTTCAAAGCGGCTTAGCTGAAATATTGCCCTGCATTGTTCGGGAAGCTTCTTCATTGCAGCGTCCAGCTTATGTTCCAGTTCACGCAGCGAAGTACGCTCACTTGCATGTTCCGCTTCGTTGCTGTGGTGCAGCGTAAATGAGCGGTGGGCCGCCTTTACTTTTGTATGTTTTATATAATTAAGGCACTCATAGTATACAGATTTATATAAATAAGCTGTAACCGATTGCTGAACAGAAATTTGCTCTTTCTTTTCCCATAGCTTGAAAAAGACATTTTGAACCATTTCTTCAGCCGTAGCGTCTTCCTTAAGTATAGTGCATGCATAGGCATGCAGGCTTTTGAAATGATCTTTAAAGACCTGTTCAAAAACAGCTTCGGTATTGTTGCCCAACATAGGTTCGGCATCCGCAGGAAAGTGTTGCATGCGTACAGCTGTGTGTTTGGGGGCAAAGATAATCGCTTCGGTCAATGAGTGGTTTATTGTAAGACAACCATCATTCAATGTACCCCTATCTCGTTCCTAAAATATTTTTCAACCTATTTCAGGCTAATATCTGTGTCGGTTTCCTCATCTATCAGGAAAGGCTTGGTTACTTCTGTACCATCGTTCAGGTTGAACAGCATTTTATAGCGCCCGGGTTCCAGTTTTATTCTTAGCTGACGTGGCCCATTCATTGAGTTATCGCTAACCAATACATCTTCACCAAGCTTTATACGGAATACCTGTACCCTTACAGTACTGCCAAATGTTTTTATGTTCAGGTTGCCATGTACAATACTGGGTATAGCATCCGCATCCACTATTTCTTCTGTTACAGGTTCAGGTGGTTGTTCGGTAGCTGGTGGTATTTCTGTGAGCGGTAGGGCATAAAATTCAGGTACTGCAACTTTTTCAGGCATCCTGGGCAAGGTAGTAGTTGA
>JAEZIL010000022.1 GCA_023436685.1 Bacteroidota bacterium
TCAATATCTTGTATGATCTCGTATTTGCCGTCTTCGCCGTCGAAATGACGTTCAAGCGACGATATATAATCTTTTAATAGCACATAACCATCTTCTTCAATGGGTATAAGGCTACCGGCGATAGTTATTTGTACGATGCGTTGCATAAGATTGGTTTTATATAGTTGTAGTTAAGTGATTTACTGCATTGCTTAGCTCATCCCATGTGGTGCGGAGCTGAGCGTAAAACTTCAGCCCTGCTTTAGTAAGCGAAAAATATTTGCGTGGTGGGCCGCTGGGCGATTCTTCCCACCGGTAGTTGAGCATTTCAGCATTTTTAAGGCGGGTGAGGAGTGGATATAGTGTGCCTTCCAGAACAACCAGCTTTGCCTGCTTCAATTGTTCAAGGATATCACTTGGATAGGCCTCCCCCTGCTTATGTATAATACCCAGTATGCACAACTCGAGTAAGCCCTTCCGCATTTGCGATTCTGTATTATCTATCGTCATATCCAGTCGTTTACACACCAAAGGTATGCATAATTGTAATACTTTGTATTGCATAGTACCTTTTTATGGATAATATTTTGTTAAAGCGGGTACTTTGTTTGTATATGTAGTTGAAAATCAACCAGAAAAAAATTTTTCTATTTTTATCAATTGTATGAGTTTTCGTAAGCTAATAGCAGCAGATATCGATTTTTTTTCCGCTATGGGCGGGGTATATAGCATTGCAACCGATGCAGAAGCGCTGGCTAATGCAGCGTCAGACCAGACCGAAGACCTGCATTATCTCCCCGAAGTAGTGATACAACCCACAACTGTGGAAGCTATTAGCGGCATAGTTAAATATTGTAACGAGCATAAAATACCTGTTACTCCACGTGGTGCTGGCACCGGCCTTAGTGGTGGCGCATTGGCAGTATATGGTGGTGTAGTGTTAGATATGCGCAGGTTCAACAAAGTATTGAATATTGATACACGAAACTTTCAGGTAACTGTAGAGCCTGGGGTTATAACACAGGAACTTCAAGAGGCTGTAAAAGCAAAAGGATTGATGTACCCACCCGACCCTGCCAGCAAAGGCTCATGCTTCATTGGGGGTAATGTATCGGAAAACTCGGGTGGGCCACGAGCTGTGAAGTATGGTGTAGTAAAGGACTATGTATTGAACCTTGAAGTAGTATTGCCCAACGGTGAAGTTATGTGGACAGGGGCAAATGTACTAAAGAATGCCACCGGTTATAACCTGACACAACTGATAGTGGGCAGTGAAGGCACGCTTGCTATTATTACCAAAATAGTATTGAAACTGATACCGGCCGTGCAGCACGATTTGCTGATGTTGGTTCCCTTCCGCTCGGCTATAGAAGCATGTGAGGCTGTAAATGCTATATTCCTGGCGGGGTATACACCATCGGCATTGGAATTTATGGAACGGGATGCCCTGGAGTGGTCGATGAAATATGTACAGGCAGAAGGTATTAGCCTGCCAGATGATATACAGGCCCATTTGCTAATAGAAGTGGATGGTAATAATAAAGAGCAATTATACAGGGACATGGAAGATATATCGGCAGTATTGGAAAGGTTTGATATCGATGACTTGTTATTTGCAGATACATATGAGCAAAAACAAATGTTATGGGCCCTGCGAAGAAAAGTAGGGGAGGCTGTAAAAAGTAATTCAATTTATAAAGAAGAGGATACTGTAGTGCCTCGCGCTGAACTTCCTAAATTACTGGAAACAATAAAACGTATCGGTAACGAATATGGTTTTCGCTCTGTATGCTATGGGCATGCCGGCGATGGTAACCTGCATGTAAATATTGTGAAAGCTGATATGAGCGATGAAGATTGGAAATACAAACTTCCATCAGGTATTCGCGATCTTTTTAAAGAGGTAGTAGCTATGGGAGGCACAATATCGGGCGAGCATGGTATAGGTCTTGTTCAAAAGAGCTATATGGATATTGCTTTTACTGAAGCGCAATTACAGTTGATGAAAAATATTAAAAGTCTTTTTGATCCCAATCATATCCTGAATCCGGGGAAAATATTTTTATGATTCTTTAGCAATAGTTTTACAAACAATGCGGTATTTGGGTGCCCTAATGGCTGGTTGGGATTGATTTTATGCTAACTTCGCATACAACATTACTTACATGAAAAAATTACTCCTTGGTTTATTGTGTAGCGTTTTAGGTTTCACCGCTATGGCGCAGGAAGTATATAGTAGTAGCGGTAGGCCAATAACCGATAGAGAACGTGCAGGAAAGCAGGAACGCCCCAAAGGTTTTGATCCCAGCCGCATGATATTTGGAGGTGGCTTTATATTCGGAATAGGAAGTGGATATACAAATTTGGGTATTTCGCCCGTAGTAGGATATGCCATTACCGATAAGTTTTCTGCAGGCATTGGGTTGGGTTATCAGTACTTAAAGGCAGACTTAGGAATCCAGGACCCAACAGGCACAATCATTTCAACATATAAATTCAAAACATCGATGTACACTGGTGGTGTATGGGCGAGATACCTAGTTTTCCAAAACATATTTGTGCACGTTCAGCCGGAAATAAATAGCCTGGAGGTAATGAATAGCAATCCATATTTCGATGCAAATGGCAATATTCAAATAGACAAAAAGCGCACAACAGTTCCTAGTTTGCTAGCTGGTATTGGCTTGCGTCAACCTATTAGCGACAGGGTTTCGATACTAGCCATGGCGTTATACGACGTGTTGCAAGAGCCTAATAGTCCTTACCGCAATACTATCGACCTGCGCATTGGGGTTGCCGTAGGGTTTTAAAACTAATATAGTTTACATGTTCTGAAGCCTTCTGCGGAAGGCTTTATTTTTTCCTATTTTCACGCCATGAGTTCAGCCATCTTATTGTCGATAGTGCTTGCATATTTTGCCCTGCTACTGGGTATTGCATTCTATACATCGAGGCATTCAAATAACGAATCGTTTTTTATTGGCAACCGTAACAGTAAATGGTGGGTAGTAGCTTTTGGCATGATCGGGACTTCATTGTCGGGTATGACATTCATATCAGTGCCCGGAGTTGTAGGCAAAACAGGATTTGACTATTTCCAGGTAGTGATAGGGTATTGGCTAGGATATTTTGCCGTGGCTTTTATTCTACTGCCGCTTTATTACCGGCTGCAACTTACTTCTATTTATACCTATCTGGAAAAACGGCTGGGGATAACAGCCTATAAAACGGGTGCCATGTTCTTTATCATATCCCGCACGCTTGGTGCTACGCTCAGGCTTTATTTAGTAATAAAGGTGCTGGAAAAATTTGTACTGGAAGATATGGGTATATCATTTGAAATGACGGCAATAGTCATATTGGCGCTTATTTTACTGTATACTTACCGTGGTGGCGTAAAAACCATAGTATGGACCGATACACTGCAAACCACATTTATGATACTGGCATTGCTTGTATGTGTGTGGTATATAATGGATACGCTAAACCTGAACCTTGGCACTACCTGGGCTGCTATGCGGGAAAAAGGTTATACCAAACTATTCTATACAGATCCTAAAGAGCCTAATTTTTTTCTTAAACAAATATTAGGCGGAGCGTTTATTACCATTGCTATGACGGGGCTTGATCAGGAAATGATGCAAAAGAATATCAGCGTCAGTAACCTGAAAGACTCGCAAAAGAATATGATCACCTTTTGCTTCACCTTATTAGCGGCTAATTTTATTTTCTTGCTATTAGGTGGGTTGCTATACCTGTATGCCGGTGCTAAAGGTATTTCTGTGGCAGGCGATGATCTTTTCCCTACTATAGCAGTAAGCAGCGGCTTGCCTTTCTATATTACCGTTTGCTTTTTGATTGGATTAATATCAGCCCTTTTCCCAAGTGCCGATGGAGCCTTGACCGCATTAACCTCGTCTTTCTGTATTGACATATTAGGTATTAAGCGGAAAGATGCTTGGGATGAGCATAAGAAAAAGAAAGTGCGTTTAATTGTGCACAATGTATTTGCTATAATATTTCTGGCCTGTGTATTTTTCTTTCGTGAAGTAGATAACGGGTCATTGATACAAACACTGCTGGTAGTTGCCGGCTATACATACGGGCCATTACTGGCATTATTTACATTTGGGATATTTACCAGGCGTAATATTAGCAATAGCGCAATACCCATTGCATGTGTACTATCGCCTGTTTTGTGTTATATACTTAAGCAACACGATAGGGAATGGCTGGGCGGCTATGCAATAGGAACAGAGTTGTTACTGATAAACGCTTCGCTCACATTTTTGATGTTATTTTTGTGCTCGAAGAAAAGCAGCCAGCAACTGGCGTTTGAAGATTAATTATGAAGGAAAAATATACCAAGATAAAACTGCGCGACTGGACGGAGACTAGGGCTCATTCAAGCTGGCAGGTGTTTAAAATAATGGCTGAATTTGTGCAAGGCTTTGAAACGCTGGCAAAAATTGGCCCATGTATATCCATATTTGGTTCGGCACGTACCAAACCCGGAAGTAAATATTACGAGCTGACGGCAGAAGTGGCAAAGAAGCTTGCTGATGAAGGGTTTGGTATAATATCGGGCGGTGGGCCAGGTATTATGGAAGCCGCCAACAAAGGTGCACAAATGGCTGGTGGCCGATCGGTAGGGTTGAATATTGAATTGCCTTTTGAACAAAACCACAATCAATATATAGATCGTGAGAATAACCTGCAGTTTGAATATTTTTTCGTGCGCAAGGTGATGTTTGCTAAATATGCTCAGGGTTTTATAATGATGCCCGGAGGATGGGGAACTATGGATGAGTTTTTTGAAATTGCTACCCTTATACAAACACGCAAGTTTACCCAAACTCCTATGGTGTGTATGGGGTCAGCATACTGGAATGGATTATTTGACTGGATGAGGGAAGTAATGTTGGAAACAGAAAACAATATTAGCCCGGGAGACCTGGAACTGATTAAAATACTAGATACGCCACAAGAAGTGGCTGACTACTTTCAGGAGTTTTATACCCATAATAAACTGCAGCCTAATTTCTAATGACAAAGCTGTTATTATCAAAAGCACTGAATGATTATGCAGAAGCTTTCACTACACCTGAGCCAAACGTGCTCGCCCGGCTGAACCGTGAAACAAATATGAAAGTGGAGCAGGCTGTAATGTTATCGGGGCATTTGCAAGGTGCTTTTTTGAGTATGCTGAGCCACATGATAAAACCTAAATACGTACTAGAGATAGGTACATATACGGGTTACTCGGCAATATGCCTGGCCCAGGGCATGCAACAAGGTGGCAGGCTGCATACTATAGATATTAACGAAGAACTTAAAGACATGAGTTTTCGCTATTTTTGTGAGGCAGGACTGGAAGGATCAATCACACAGCATATAGGAAAAGCGGCAGACATAATACAGGAGTTGAAATATGATTTCGACTTGGTGTTTATTGATGCAGACAAGCCCAATTATACCCTTTACTATGACTTGGTTTTTGATAAAGTACTTGTGGGTGGATATATACTGGCCGATAATGTTTTGTTTGAAGGTGATGTTTTATTGCCCGAAACAGAACAAAGTAAAAATGCTAAAGCTATGCACACTTTCAACCAAAAGATAAAAGCCGATGGCCGGGTTGAGCAAGTGTTATTGCCCTTGCGAGACGGATTGACATTGATAAGGAAAATTAAGAACTGACCCCATATACATATACTGCGATGAAAAAGAATTTAATACTCACAATTGCTATAATAGTTTGTTCGTCTGTGGCCCTGAAGGCGCAAAGCTATGATGAACGTGTGCGGGAGTATATAAAAACTTATTGCAGGCT
>JAEZIL010000032.1 GCA_023436685.1 Bacteroidota bacterium
GTAAATATGATGAAATGAAGAATGGTGCCTCGTGTGTACACGTGCTTTAATGCCAGCCATCTTTGCAGCTAGTAATCCAAACAGTGTAGCCTGCTTCAGGTGGCAGTGTACTACATCAGCCTTGGCTACCTTCAGCTGCCTGTACACATTCCATATCATAGCTGGCCAATCCTTCTTTCCACCACCAACTATTACCGTTACATTTATATTATGGCTTTTTAAAAAGTCCCCCAGTGTATCGTTTACAGGATTAATAAGTATAAAACTCAAATCAAACCTATCCTTGCTAAGCTCTTCGGCAATCCATTCAAAGGCAATAGCTTTACCAACCTCCGAAATAATGTAAACGAGTTTTATCTTACCTTCCATACCTATCGGATAACATGAATATTCTTCAGTCGTTCATCTTCCATTACTCTCCTTCTTTTTTTGAAAAACGGATATAGTATTGGTATCTTATAATACAGTATCCAATTAATAACTGCATTCTTTAAAGAACGTAAGTCTCTGGATGATTGAAAAACCTCCTGATCTACTACAAATGGATGGGCCAGGTAGATATTATTCATTGATCCACGCATTTTATAGTGCTGCCAGCTATCAGTAACATCAGTTATCGGGTACAGGCTTTTAATATGCCTTTCAGCTACGATCTTTGACATAATATAAGCTGCAGCGCTAAATACACGTGCAGTTGGCTTAACCGGCTTTAGTATTACCCGCCCCTTTCCAAGTTCTGCTACAGGATTATATTCGAATGGCTCCTGAACCGAACCGGCCAATAACATCACATCATCTTTATTAATATAATTTATACTATCCTCAACCGATTTCACAAAATCATCGGGCACTATTGCATCATCTTCTAAAAAAACGCCGTATTCAACATCTTTATCCGAAAGAAAGGTTTCTAAGGCTTTCTTATGGCTTAGAGTACATGCTATCTCACCTCCTGTCATATGCCTTACAAGATCTTTTCTATCTACATGCTCTTGCAACCATTCCTCGCCCATCCTAACAGCACTAATGGCATCAATAATTTCATAATTATTAATCTTAAGCCTTTTAAACTGTCGTTCCATAAACTTACGTCTAATTACAGCTGTGTTCAGGTTGATAACATAAATCTTCCATTTCATAAAAGACGTTAAGGTTTTATACTGTTAATGTATGATGGATTTTTATAAATATCAAAGTAACCATTTGAAAATTCAGGTTCACCCACTTGTACAGGGCTTTGCCAATGTTTTCTTATCAGTAAGTATTCAATACTTTGCTGCGCTGCGTAATAGTCTTTTTCGAAAATAATACAATTCAGTGTGGCTTTATTGGTTTTAAACTTATAAAGCAGGTAAGTATCCATTAGTGGCTCTTTCACGTATACTGCCTTCATCTTTTTGTTCCAGGCAAAGTCAGTTGCATCATTTGCTTGTAGTGCATAATCTTCTATACCACGTAATGCCGCATTACTTGCAACAAGAATTATAACCGAAGCAGCAGCGCCCAATATATAATATACCGACACCGGCAGCTTTACCGGTGCAATTATCTGTATTATTAACCCCAACGATATAAGAACAGGTATAGTAACATATATCCATGTACGTTCAAAAGGCACTACCGAATGTAGTATGGGTATCGCTATCATAAAAGCTACCATCCACAGGTTCAATAAGGCTATTGGTTTATACCTGACTATAAAACTCGTTAAAATCAGCAGAGGAAATAGGATAAATAACGTGTACTTATAGACAAACAAATATTTGTATGCTTCAAGGAGGTGTTGTGGCAACCTATCAAGCACTTCATTTCTTGATATAGGAACAACGTACTGGTTGGCTACTATAGACGCAATACCCGATATTGCAAGCACGGGACTATATAAAATAATAACACCTAGCACAGTAACGACTCCCCATATTATCAAACTAGACAACAAAGTTTTTCTGCCATTGATAATAGCAAAAGCCAGTAAGTAGATATTCAGGGTTGCATAAGGATATAAGAACGATGGCATTGTATAAAAGCCAAGCACTGAACATACCGAAAAGTAGAAGAGGTTGCGGCTTTCATTAGTAATAGTTTCTGTTAAACGGATGGATATAAAATAGCAAATGGTAGCAAATAGCAAAACGAATATATACCCTCTCGCTGCAAATGAATAGAACAACTGTGGTGTTAAAAAAGATAAAATAAGCAATAGTAAAACAGCTACCTTATGCCCTAACCATCGCCTGGAAAAAATATAAAAGACGATAAGAAATAGTATGCCTGCAATGAATGCAGGTATGCGTAGCCTCACAGTTACGGGTAGAGGAAGATGATTGAATATATTGGTGAGAACGGAATTGAATATATGGTTATTGGGGGCTGAATAATATGTTACTGAAGATATAATACTACGATCGGTAAAATTCAGAAAGGTCCACGCTTCATCATAGGTTATTGGGAAGTTTAGCAAGTAGTATAATTTAACTATTATATTGGCTATAACAGTTGTTACAAATGCTATCTTCTCCCCTTTTGGGAAATCTACAAACTGTTGTATAAGATATTCCCATGCTGCCTTGAAATACCTGCCAACTATTTGCAAGCATTTAGTAATGGGCCGGGTAAATACAAGCAGCAAAATACCAAGCACTATACCTGCCAGAGGGGCAAATTTTAATAAAGCGAATTTAGCAGGTGTAAGCAACCCTGCTATCCGTTCGGTTTTAGAATATCCACTTATTTTGCTGATAAGCACAATGCATGCATCGTAACTTAATCCAAGCAAGTATATAAATAGCGCTGCAGATACAATTGCGATAAGCCAGCTTAGTACTTTATATATCCTCACAATTCAATAGCAAAGGGGTAATAAAAATCAACCAACAAGATAGTTGAAAAAAGGAATATGAGAATTATGATATAGATTATACCCTATCTCTCATAATTCTATCTCTCCATTCAATAAGTTTCAATAAGCCTTCTTCAAGTGAATATTTATATCTAAACCCTAGCTCCTGGCCTGCCTTTTTTGCAGATCCTATCCGGTTTTTTACAAGTGCTCTTGCATCATCCTCACTGTAAGGTTTATATTTAACTGTTAAATCCGATTGTTTAAGTTTAAGTATAGTATCGCAAAGTTGTCTTATAGTTGTTTGCACCTCTGTACCTATGTTATAGTAGCCAAAGTCTGTATCGGCCATTAATGCAGCTACATTTGCCCTGGCCACGTCTTCTACATATATGAAGTCGTAAGCCTGACTGCCATCACCATTTATTACAGGTTGTTCATTTGCATCTATTTTATTCAGCATAATAGGTACTACACCACTATATACAGCATGTTGATCCTGACCAGGGCCATAAACATTCATATATCTCAGGCCAATAACCTTTAATCCATATCTATCATTAAAAGCTGTACACATTGCCTCACCAGATATTTTTGTAGCACCGTAGAAGTTCTTATTATTAAACGGGTGCTCTTCAGTCATTGGCACCTCAACAGCATCACCATATACCGAAGCTGATGACGAATAAATAAGTTTCTTTACATTATTCTTTACACAGGCTTCCAGCACATTAAATGTTCCGGTTATATTCACATCGAAAGCCGTGCGGGGAAAATCTTTGCAATGTAGCAACCACATAGCTGCCAGGTGAAACACATAGTCTACCCCTTCCATTGCCTTATCCAATATGTCTGTTTCACGTACATCTCCGCCATAAGGGTAAACAGTACAGCGTTCATCTTTCAAAGACTCGGCAATATGTTCCATTTTGCCCCGGGTGAAATTATCGTATACTATTACTTCTTTAACCGGGTACTTCAGCAATTCTGCTACGACAAAACTGCCTATAAAGCCCGCACCACCTATTACCAGTATCCTGGATCCTTCTGGTTTCATGTATTATATATAGCTATCAATATAGCAATTTTCTTAAATAAGAAACGGCAACCATTGTGGTTGCCGTTTTGATGAGGTCGCGAGCGGATTCGAACCGCTGTAGAAGGTTTTGCAGACCTGTGCCTAGCCACTCGGCCACGCGACCGTGAAGGACTGCAAATGTAGTAAAAAATAGATTGCTTACAAGCATGCACAAAAAAACTGAACGCATATTTTATAAACAAAGATTTAGCAGAGCGCCAAGAACAACTTTATTACATTTGCGCAGCTATGTATCCCGACTTTCAATATCTTTTACAAAGCCTTTTGGGCACACCTATGCCTGAATGGCTCAGCATATTTAAAACCTTTGGGTTTTTAGTTGCTCTCTCTTTTTTGGGTGCTGCATGGGCACTAACCAGCGAACTAAAAAGAAAGGAAAAACAAGGACTGCTTCAGCCCTACTACGAATCGCATGAAATAGGTAAACCAGCAACTGTAAATGAATTGCTATGGGCTGCAGCACTTGGTTTTTTTCTGGGATATAAAATTGGGGGCATATTTGGCAATGTTCAGGAAGTAGCACCCAATCCATTAGGGTATATCTTTTCATTACAAGGCAACTGGATTGCCGGTATACTGGGAGCTCTCATACTAGGATATTTGAAATATTCAGAGAAAAAAAAGCAGGAACTACCACAACCTGAAATAAAGAAAGTAGCGGTTTGGCCGCATCAGCGTATTGGCGAAATATTGATGGTAGCTGCTATCGGCGGACTTGTGGGTGCCAAAGTTTTCAATGCTTTCGAAACCTGGGATCAATTTATTCAAAATCCTATTGAAAGCCTGCTGTCTTCTTCAGGCCTTACCTTTTACGGTGGCTTAATAGTTGCTGCTTCATCTATGTATTTTTATGCACGCAAGTATAATATTCCCTTCAAGCATTTGTGCGATGCAACTGCTCCCGGACTAATGCTGGCATATGGTGTGGGCCGTTTGGGCTGCCATTTTGCAGGCGATGGTGATTGGGGTATATTCAACAGTGCGTACATAACTGAGCCTAATGG
>JAEZIL010000077.1 GCA_023436685.1 Bacteroidota bacterium
CGGTGATAAGCCTCGTAAAACATAGGGCGTATCAGGTGGTTGAAGCCAGAGTTAACACCCACGAATACAGTAGCAGTAGTTTGTTTGATAACATTGGCCTTTACAATAAAACTGCCCGATTCGCTCACCAGGTATTTGCCCGGCTCAAACCATACTACCAGCGGGCGGCCATATTCTGTCTCAAATTCTTTTACTGCTGCTGTCAGCCTTTTGCCCAGGGTTACTACATCTGTCTCTGCATCGCCATCTTTATAGGGTACTTTGAAACCGCTGCCCAGGTCAATAAACTCTAGTTGTTTAAAATGAGTGGCTACATCAAACAATACGTCGAGCGCACGCAGGAAAACATCCACATCTTTTATCTCGCTTCCGGTATGCATATGAAGGCCTTGCACGTGCAAATTGGTTGTTTTTACAATGCGTTCTATATGCCTCATCTGATGTATGGAAATACCAAACTTACTATCTATATGGCCGGTGGATATTTTATAATTCCCCCCAGCTTCAATATGCGGATTGATACGTATGCATACGGGGTAGCTGCTGCCATATTTATTGCCAAAACGTTCCAGCATCGATATGTTATCAATATTGATATTAACGCCCAGCTCTTGTGCTGCCACTATTTCGCTAAAGTCAACACAATTAGGAGTAAATAGTATTTCTTTCGGATCGAATCCTGCCTTCAACCCCAGCTTCACTTCGTTGATGCTTACACAATCGAGCGATGCGCCCAGTCCCTTTATATACTTCAATATGTTGATATTGGTCAGCGCCTTGCAGGCATAAAAGAACTTGGTAGGATGGGCATTGAACGCATCCTGAAGCTTTTGGTACTGCTGGGCTATTTTTTCAGCATGGTACACATAGACCGGTGTGCCAAACTGGTTGGCAATGTCTATTAGTTGTTGGTTGGATATCGGTTCGTACATAAGGGTGCAAATGTAAAGAAGGAAAACATATGGTTCACTTTTCTACATTATTCATTTCCTTCATCCATTTCACGGCACCCTTCATGTAAAACTTCTTTACCTGGTAGGGATATGTTTCATAAAATATACTGTCTTCATTCAAGGTATATCCTTTATCGCTGTCGGTTTGAGCTTTTAGTAAAATGGGCAATGCCTGTTTGTATTCTTCCATGCGGCCCAGCGCCATTGCCTTATAATATTCCGCATCACTAAAATCCGGATATTCCTTCAGTGCTTTATCCAGGTATTCGATAGCTCCTTTATAGTCTTCCTGCTCAAAACGGATAACGCCAAGGTAAAACCAATGCACATAATGCACCCAGCTTTCGCCATGATGAGTTGTTGAATAATCGATACACTTACGCAGGTAGTGTTCAGCACTATCAAACTGGTTCAGTTGCAGGTAACAAAGACTTGTGAAAAAATCGTAAGGATGATCCATAACGCCTGAATTGCCATTTATACTGCGCGCCAGGTCAAAATCGGCTATCGCAGCCTGGTATTCTTTTGAAAAAATACATTTGCTAAATGCACGATATGGCACCCATTTGGGTGGGTCATATTTTGCAGCGCTATCAAGGTATGGAGCTGCCAGTTCGTACTTGTTTTGTTTAATAAGCGGCATAGACCTTTGCTGGTAGAAATATCCGTTGGTAGGACATAGCGCTATTGCACTATCCATGTACCGCTCTCGCGCGCGAGAAAAGAGTGGTTGTTTCCATGCGCCTTCCTTCAGGTAGTGTTGAAAAACGGAATCTTCAAAGCTCATTGGCTTTTTCTCTTCTTTCTCTCCTTTTGCTAAAGCTACATTGATGTAGCAAATAGCTAAGGCTAATAGTGTACAGATCTGTTTCATACAGTATGTGGGTGTTTGCCTGAAAGACAAGTTGATAAAATGAAAAAGAAGGGTAGCTGTTAGTTAAAGATTAGCCAAAGTGCAGGTACCACCACAAATAGCTATAAAACAGTCCTGGTATTAAGAGTATCAGCCAAAGCTTGAGGCTGCTATTGCTTGCTGCGAAGCGGTAAACCAGATATTTGAGTGTAGTATTGAGTAGTAAAATAACCAGAGCTAGTATTACATATGGTTGCCTGGGATCTGCGAGGTCAGAGTACGAATCTGTAGAAGACAACCAATCCTCAAATTCATCTTCAAGAAAATAATTCAAAACCACGAGGCCCGTATTTATAGCCAATGCAACCAGGAAATGAATGCGCAGCTTAATTAAGCGCAATAGCAATAACCTATCTGCAAAAGCGCCAACCAATATCATCGCAATGAATCCAAAAGCTAATGCGAAGAATAATGCGTATGTGTCACCCATTATCTACACTTTCCCGTTCTTTATCTCTTCCACAATATTCGGGTCAAGCAAAGTAGAAGTATCGCCCAGGTTCTCTGTTTCACCTTCTGCAATTTTGCGCAGTATGCGGCGCATTATTTTGCCGCTGCGGGTTTTAGGCAGGCCATTTACAAATTGTATTTTATCGGGCTTGGCGATAGGGCCTATCAATTTGCTCACTGTTTGCAGTATATCACCTTTAGTCTCGTTATCAACTGTATGTTGAGCGTCGAAGATGACATAAGCATAGATGCCTTGTCCCTTCACATCGTGTGGGTAGCCTACTACAGCGCTTTCTATTACGCCTGTGTGCATATTAATGGCATTCTCTACTTCGGCAGTGCCTATGCGG
>JAEZIL010000095.1 GCA_023436685.1 Bacteroidota bacterium
ATCCTATGCTGCAAGCTATTGAGCCGGAAGAAATACAAACAGCGATTGAATTTGCCGCAGAAAATCCCGGTAAGATCAGGCAAATGGGTGAACAGGCAAATGAATGGATAAAGCGTTACCTGGTAAAGGAGCCTTTACAGCATTTGGTAAATATTATTGAAGGAAAGAACTAAGCATTGGCAAGAAAGATCAGGATATTATTTGCTATACCCAATTTCATAACAGCAGGTAGCGGGCGCGAGATGTTCAATATTATTGAACAGTTGGATAAGAATATTTTTGAGCCGATGATAGCTGTGCAGCAAGCAGGTGGTAAGCTGTACGATGAAATTATTGATAAAGGGTACACAATAATTGAACATAGATTTATTGAAGAGGGCCAGCATGGATTGGCAAATAAATTGAGAGAAGCAGGAAAAAATAGCCACTTCTTTAAACAATTCAATATCGATATCTGGCAATCGTTTCATTGGTCATCCGACTTTACTGAAGCGCTGACTGCACGATGGTGCGGTGCAAAATATGTGTATGTAAAAAAAAGCATGAACTGGAACCGTAAGGCATGGAAAGTAAAAAGCTTTTTAGCTGATGCGATCATAGCACGCAATACTACTCTTTTGAACACTGTATTCAATAAGCCGTTGTTTAGGAGAAAAACACATTTCATAACAGGCGGTGTGGATGTAAATAAGTTTGTACCTGCCGAAAGCAACTTTAGAGCGGTTCTTAATGTGCCTGAATACATGAAGGTTGTTATTTGTGTAGCACAACTAATAAAAGTAAAAGACCAGGCTACACTCATAAAAGCGATCGCCCAAACTAATGATACATATTTAGTATTAGTAGGTGCCATGCGAGATGAAGCATACCTGAAAGAGATAAAAGAGCTTATAAACGAATTACACTTGCAACACCGTGTAAATTTATATGGATATGGTAACGATACCGCCAACCTTATAAATGGCAGCGATGTATTTGTGCTGCCTACATCGAAATACGGCGGCCATGAAGAAGGTTGCCCGGTTGCACTGTTGGAAGCCATGGCTTGCGGTGCAGCTTGCATTGCTAGTAATATTGCAGGTAGTAATGACCTGATCATAGATAATGAAACGGGCTTGTTATTTGAAGCAGACAATAATAAACAATTAGCTGATCGGATAACCCGCCTGGCAAGCAATAGACAACTTGCAAAAGAATTAGGTGCTGCTGCAAGAGAAAAGGTATTGAAAGAGCATACATTGGTGCAAGAGGTAGAAGCCTTTACAAAACTATATAAGCAACTGGCTGGCATAGCATGAGTGCCTTTACCGATATATCGATAACAACAAATGAACGTCTACCTGCAACACGCATGGGTAACCGGCCATGGGAGAATATAGTTGATAATGATAGATTGCATATTAATGTTAGCAAGCCTGAAAAAAAAGAACGTACATTTTGCCAACAGTATGCACATGAAAATAATACACTCATAGTAATTGGACAGTTTTACGAAGCAGTTAATTTGCACCAGTTATTATTAGCTTGTTTGGCGCATGTGCATCACGGTACTCAATTCATTGATCCCGCAGGGCATTATATTTTATTTGTGCATGACAGTAAGGATAATGTACATGTCTTCACCAACAGGCTAGGTTCCTATCACGCTTATTGGAAAAAAGAAGCAAATAATAATGCTATAACGACATCATATATAAATCTTTTAGGGGTTACCAATAATAAGTCATTGGATTGGGAAGGTATCTCTGCATTCTTTGCTATGGGATATTTCCCCGAAGACAACACCTATTTGCAGTGCATCAAAATATTTGAACCAGCATCTTGCTATAGTTTCGATAGCAGCCTCAAATTAATTCACCAGAAGCGATATTGGCATTGGTACTATTTAGCATCAAATAAAAGCGTAGAAGAAAATATCGATAGGTCAGATAAAGCATTAAGCGATTCTCTGAGTCATTCTTTAGCCAATAAAAAAGTATCGCTACCGCTTTCAGGTGGGCTTGACTCAAGAACATTGGCAGGAGTTATATCTAAGGACAAACACTATAAAGATATATGGAGCTATTCTTATGGTTACAGTAATAAATCGATAGAAATAGAAATAGCCGAACACATCGCCAAAGCGAAAGGCATTCCCTTTGACGGATATACAGTACCCAATTATCTGTTCGATAAGATTGATACGATTGCTGAATCAACAGACCTGTTTGCTTATGTAGATGGACAGCGCCAGGTCAGTATGCTGGAAGAACTGGACAGGCATAGCGATGTTGTTGTGGGTGGTCACTGGGGAGATGTTTGGTTCGATAATATTGCGGTATCTACGGATGACGATGTAAGTAACTACTTCCAAACTAAAATAATAAAACGTGGCAGTGGTTGGTTGCTGAAAGAAGTTTGCCAGCAATATATTGACGATCCGAAGGGAATCGTCAACAATTATTTCGCCACACATATTAAACGTTATGAGCATATCGAAGATCATTCATTCAAACTAAAAGCTTACAAAACCGACCAATGGTCGTTTCGCTGGGCTGCAGTTGGCGTGCGCATGTACCAGGCTGCAGTAATGCCCATACTGCCCTTTTACGATAAGCGGATTGCAGATGTGTTTGCCACGATACCCGGTGAACAACTTGCCGGTAGAAAGCTGCAAATAGAATTGCTAAAAAAAAACTATCCTGAGCTGGCGGCCATTAAATGGCAAGACTATGAAAGCAATTTGTATCGCTACAAATACATCAACAATCGGAACATACTGCATCGTGCTTATAAGAAACTTAAAAGAATGTTATCGGACAGGCAAGTGATCATTCGCAACTGGGAGTTATTTTATTTGAACGAAGAAGGAAGAGAAAACCTGGAAGATATATTGCTGCGTCAGGGTATATTAGATGGAATACTCTCCACGCAAAAAGTACAGGCATTGATAGAGGACTTCTACAAAAAGCCTACTGCTGCTAACGGATATACCATATCTATGTTGCACACGTTTGCACAATTTTTAAAACGCCTGAATGCCTAAGCCATTGATAGTTTTATCGATAATGCACAATGTACCCTTACAGTCAACTTTTTTGACGGATAAATTTGTACGCTTGCGCGAGCGGGTAGATATGCATATGCTGGTATGGGATAGTGCTAAGAATGCTAAAGATTTTTCGGATGAACACAATGTGCCGATGGGCAAAATTCATTTAGGCACTAGCAGAAATGCAAATTTATTGAGTGCAGCATTTTTGTTCTTTTATCTTTTTCTGTTTAATAGTCGTGTTAGGAAACATATTCTTGCCGGCCCTTTAGTTGCCAATAC
>JAEZIL010000107.1 GCA_023436685.1 Bacteroidota bacterium
GTGCCCATGTTCCCAATATAGCTGCGGCATTAAGTAATCAATCCAGCCCTTTCTGGTCCAAAGTAATACATCGGCATAAAGATCGTCGTAGCAAGTTTGCCCGCCTCGCGTGGCAGATCCTTCAGGATCTTTGCTAGCATTGCGCCATACACCAAAGGGACTGATGCCTATTTTGACATAATGTTTGGTACGCCTGATGTTAGTATAAAGTGTAGAGATGAAAAGGTTCACATTGTTGCGGCGCCAATCATCTTTATTATCAAAGTGTTGCCTGTATTTAGCAAAGGTTGCAGCATCACCAAACTCTTGCCCTGCTATTCTGTATGGATAAAAGTAATCATCCAGATGAACTGCATCTATATCATATCGCTTTACTACGTCTAAAATTATCTTAATAACATATTCCCTTACCTCTGGTATACCGGGATTAAGCTGCGCCTTACCACCATAATTTACCAGCCATTCGGGATGTTTCCGTGTAATATGATTGGGTGGATTGGGGTTCTTCTTGCTATCGGTAAGTGCGCGAAATGGGTTAAACCATGCATGAAATTCCATATTGCGTTTATGTGTTTCACTCACCATAAACTCCAATGGGTCGTAATAAGGGAATGGAGGCTGGCCTTGCCTGCCAGTGAGAAAGCGGCTCCATGGCTCTTCTTTAGATTTATAAAAGGCATCTGTTGCAGGCCTTACCTGAACAATTACAGCATTGCACCCTAGCTGTTGTAGTTCATCCAACCGCTTAATAAATTCTTGTTGTTGCTGTATAGCAGGCAATCCCGGTTTCGATGGCCAATCGATATTAGATACAGTTGCGATCCATGCTGCCCTTAGCTCGCGTTTAGGTGCTTGAGAAAAAGCAGACATAGAAAAGGAAAGCAGAGTAAAAGCAAGCAAAATGTGGCGTAAAAGCATTGGCACGAACGAGTTTTTGCAATAATAAATAAAAACGGGCTGGCTATCATAGCCAGCCCGTTAAATATGAAATGCCTTAATTTATTCTTCCGATTTTTTCTTAGCTGTTTTTTTAGCAGCAGGTTTTTCAGCGGCTGCATCTTCATCTGCTGATTTTTTTGCAGCTTTTTTAGTAGCTGTTTTCTTTGGCTTTTCATCACCATCTTCAGCCTTTGCTGCTGCTTTCTTGGTAGCCTTTTTGGCGGGCTTAGATTCTTCGGCTGTTTCTGGTTCAGCCTCAACCTTAGTAGCATTTTCTTCTTCAGCTGTTTCGTTTTCAGTAGGCTGCTGTAGTTTTTCAAAATTGAGCAGGTCATTTGCCTTTAGCAAATCATACCATTTCAATATCTTTTTCATGTCACTCACGTAAACACGATCTTCATCAAGATCGGGGTATACAGACTGGAAATATTCTTTTACAGCTTTGTTATCTGCACTGGCTTTTGCATCCAAAGGTTTTACGCTGCTTTCGCTATCTTTCATTTTCTGAAAAACATCGTGCAGGCGTACATTATCGCCGGTAGTATATATCTCAATACTTTCCAGCGGTGTAACATTATGCAGGCGAGCTGAAATAAACTTTGTTGATTTATCTGACAGGTTACGCACTATCGCGCCATCGCTTTTTGTAGCCAGTAATTGAAAAAGGCCACCAATACCTGTTACTGCAACTATTTCTCTGTATTCCATATCGATCGTTAAAGGGTAGCAAAAATAAAAGTTTTTGCCTTTAATAGTCCACTAATAAAAAATATTAGCGAAAACTACTATTTTACTAAGGTTAAAATCTATTTTATTAGTGTAATTGTGCCTTTAAATTCTACTTCTTGCGGTGTGCCGGTGCCACATAGCGCTTTTACATAATAATTGTATGTGCCAATATCCTGGGGAGTGCCATTGAATGTGCCATCCCAACCGTCACCATTCACTGTAGTTGTAAATACCCTTTGCCCAAAACGGTTATAGATAGAAAAAACCCGCAAAGCCATATCGCCTTTAAACAGCACTTTTATTTTATCGTTTTTGCCGTCGCCGTTTGGTGTAAAGGCGTCGGGGATAAATATTTTACAACAGTTATCATATACAACTTTTGTTGTAGCCGAATCTATGCATTCGTGTGCATCCCTTACCACAACCGTATAAATGCCATTACCAATGCCCTTAAGCTCAGGGGTTGCAGCATTAGTATTTGCCCACATATATGTATAGGGCTCTGTACCTCCAGACACTATAGTTGTAATAGCTCCACCATTGTCAGGCCCTTCACAGTCGTTAGGAGTAGCACTTAATGCTATTGCAAGTTTATCGGGTGTTTCAATAATTGCCGTTATGTTTTTACTGCAGTTTTTATTGTCGGTAATTGTAATGGTTTGCTCCCCCGCCTTTAGCCCTGTAAATTGTGGTTCAAACTGCTGTATTGTTCCCAGTGAAAAGCGCAATGGCTGTACGCCTCCATTGGCGTCAATACTAATAGAGCCATCCTCGTAACCAAAGCAAGTAACAGGTATTAATGCTGTATCATCAACAGTGATGTGAGGATACCCGGTAAGGGTTAAGCTCGTATCATGTTTACAGCCATTGTTGTCAATAACACTAAAAACGTATGAGCCTTCAAGTATAGCGTTGATAGTTGAAGATGCCTGGGGATTGTTATTGCCATAGGCATATCTATATGCCGGTGTACCACCGCTTGCATCAATTCTTACCTCTCCATCGGCATACCCCTCGCAAGTTGGATGCGTAATAGTTACGCCATCAATCAGCAAAGGAGTTGGTTCCGATAAGCGTACCAATGTATCTCTAAAGCAGTTATTGTTGTCTCTTATGCGTATGAAATGATCTCCCGCCTTCATACCTGTAAGTATATTGCTAGTCTGGAATATTATTTGGTCGGAGCTGTATTGCAAAGGTGGATTGCCACCAGTTGCATTTATTACAACACCTCCCGAAGCTTCGCCATGACACAATACATTATTTATAGTAAGGGAATTGATCTCGATACCTGATGGTTCAGTTAGCGTAACTATAGTATCTTGTACACAGCCCTGTGCATCACGCACATGCACGGTATATGTACCTGCATAAAGGGTAGTGAATATACCATTGGCAGAGTATGGGCCTGAATCTAATGCAAAGGTATATCCCGGGCTGCCGCCTGCAGCGCTTACCTGTATACTGCCATTGTTGTATTTATAACATATTTGGTGAGTAAGCACTACCGATGGTATGATACGGCTGGGTTCTGTTATTAATACGTTTGTATCTTTTATACAACCATTATTGTCTTTAATGTGTACAGTGTAGGTGTTAGCAAATAAGGAGGTAAACACATTGGTACTGCCATAAGCCCCTGAGTTAAGAGCATAACTATAGGGAGACTCACCGCCTGCAGGAGCTATCTGTATAATACCCGAAGCTTCTTTATGACAATTAGCATTGGTTATATTGA
>JAEZIL010000137.1 GCA_023436685.1 Bacteroidota bacterium
TATATGAACATCAATCTATGAAATATTATTTATATGAAGTGTATTTGGGATAGCATAACCATTTTTTTTAAGGCTACTGCATTAAAGACTTGGTCAATTATTTTACGGATAGTTTCCTCTATTAAGCGAAAGCCATTAGAATACATTTTCTTGCTGTTGATATTTATATTTGGATACCTTAATTGGGAAAGTGTTCTAAGGTATTTTTCACCAGTGCAGCAAAGCTTTAACTCACATTATCAAGACACTATCACGAACTCCACCTTTTTATATATGAGAACTCTTGTTAGTACCAAAAAAGCTTTTTTGCCAGGAGAAATAGTTGATGTAACCATGGTGGCTCAAGCTGGAGACAGTATAACATTAGAGGATTTTAAAAATGGTGAATATGTCCTTATTGCTGACCAAGCCAAATGTGATGAAGCATGCTCGGGATATGGCCCCATGCCAGAACGTCTCCATAAGTTTTTCGCACAGGGATTTAACGGCCCATTACAGAAAAGTGATGACGATCCAAATGATTATATTTTTAGTGGGAAGATGCATTATGAAAGGCCAGGTAGTTATCCTATAAGATTGATAAACCTACGCACTAACATTATATATGGCTTCTTTGACTTAGAAATTGGTTCATCAGCTGAAACATTGAGCATGAAGTTAAATGATATATTGTTACTGCTAACCGTGATTACTGTTCTACAATCACTATATGCTATCGTGAAAGAGATTTTTTCATGACATATCTGTATATTAATTTACCATTTTACCCTTCCACACTTCCCTCAGCACCTCGTAGCTATGTATACGTGCCTGTGGGTCGTAAATGTGAGATGTCACCATTATTTCGTCCAGTTGGGTTTCCTGCTGAAAATGAGAAAGATTGCGGCTTACCTTTTCCGCATCGCCAATGAAGGCATAGTGCGTCATTTGCTTTACGGCTGCTTCTTCGTATTCGCTCCACAGGCCTTCCATACTATCCACAGGTGGTTGTAAAGGCCTGCGCTTGCCCGTTATTATGCCCGTAGCCAGCCTGTAGTACGATGTGGCTAACCTTTCTGCCTCGGCGTTTGTATCAGCCGCTATCACATTCACACAAGCCATTACGTAAGGCTCACTCAGATACTGCGACGGACGGAAATTCTTGCGGTATATATCTATCGCTGTAAGAAAATGCGTAGGTGCAAAATGGCTGGCAAATGCATACGGCAAGCCAAACAATGCAGCCAGGTGTGCGCTGTCGGTACTAGAGCCCAGTATCCATATAGGTATATCCAAACCTTCGCCGGGTATGGCGCGTACTTTCGCATTCCTGTTCTCTGCCGAAAAATATTTTTGCAGCGCTAAGATATCCTCAGGAAAATCCTGCGCAGTTTCCATACGGTTGCGGCGCAGTGCGGCGGCGGTCAGTTGGTCGGTACCAGGTGCGCGGCCAAGGCCAAGGTCTATACGCCCAGGGTATAGCGATGCAAGGGTGCCAAACTGCTCGGCCACTACAAGCGGTGCATGGTTGGGCAGCATAATGCCACCGCTACCCACACGCATGGTTTTGGTGCCGCCTGCTATATAGCCTATCAGCACGGCGGTAGCGCTGCTGGCTACGCTATCCATATTATGGTGCTCGGCCAGCCAGTAGCGTTTGTAACCCAGCGCCTCTACGCTTTGCGCCAGCTTCAGGCTGTTTTTAAATGTAGTCTCTGCGGTATTGCCTTCGGTAATGGGTGCAAGGTCCAGCACCGAGAGGGGTATATCTTGTAGTCGTTTGCCTGCCATCGTCATCTGTTTATATGGAATGCGAAGTTCAGCAAACAAGATGTACAAGTGAATAGATAATAGTGAACAGTGAATAGAGTTAGTATAATATGTAGCATTCAGTATCTGACAGCCCCATGACACATTTGAAATAATTTACTTTAAAAAGACAATGAATATTCTTTATATCGCATATATGGGTATTAGTTTTACACTTACAAAAAAACTGACTGCTATGAAAAACAGATTATTACCCACACTACTATTGCTGCTGGGCACAGCTGTGCAAACCAACGCCCAGGTTGTGGTGACGGGCATTACCGAACGCCTGAGCGATGTAATAACCGGCACTTCCGACGGGGGCAGGCCGCGCAACCTCTATACATTTAACAATCATGTCCTGTTCACTGCCGAAAACGCCGATGGCCGCGAACTATGGATAACTAATGGCACTATTGCCGGTACAACACAACTGAAAGATATAGTACCGGGGGCTACCTCGTCTAACCCCGCCTATTTTGCACCTATGGGCGGCAAGCTATACTTTGGTGCGCATGGCCTTTGGGTTACCGATGGTACTACCGGCGGCACCCAGCTGGTGAAGACAGTGAGCGCTATCAACAATTACTTCCCTTACAATTCATCGTTGCTTTTTGCAGGCTTAGGCACCAACGGCTATGAGCTGTGGGTGAGCGATGGCACCAACAGCGGCACACAAGAGCTTATAGACCTGAACCCCGGCGTTATGGACTCTTACCCTACCAGCTTTACCAGGTTGGGCAGCAAGGTAGTATTTGCCGCTTTTGCCGATAACGCAATGACCACC
>JAEZIL010000023.1 GCA_023436685.1 Bacteroidota bacterium
ATACCTGATACAGCTAAAGAAAAACCACAACGCGGTACTGTTATAGCTGCAGGCCCTGGCAAAAAGGATGAACCTATGACGGTTAAATCAGGCGACACTATTCTTTATGGTAAATATGCCGGTACTGAAATATCATTGGAAGGCACAGACTACATCATTATGCGCGAAAGCGATATTCTTGCTATTATTTAATAGGCACTTAAACATTTTAAAACAATAAATATTATACAATATGGCAAAGCAACTCTTTTTTAATACTGACGCACGCAACAGGATGAAGCGTGGTGTTGACGTTTTGGCTGATGCAGTAAAAGTAACCCTTGGTCCTAAAGGCCGCAATGTGGTTATTGAAAAGAAATTTGGTGCTCCGGGTATTACTAAAGATGGTGTATCAGTAGCTAAGGAAATTGAACTGGAAGATGCTATTGAGAATATGGGCGCCCAAATGGTGAAAGAAGTAGCGTCTAAAACTGCTGATGTAGCAGGCGATGGTACTACTACTGCAACTGTATTGGCTCAATCTATCATAGGCGAAGGTTTGAAAAACGTAGCAGCCGGTGCTAACCCAATGGACCTGAAGCGTGGTATCGACAAAGCTGTAACGGCTGTTGTTGAAAACCTTAAAAAACAATCGGAAAGAGTAGGTAACGATAATAAGAAGATTGAACAAGTAGCGTCTATCTCTGCTAATAACGATAACGAAATAGGTAAACTGATAGCTGAAGCAATGGCTAAAGTTGGTAACGAAGGCGTTATAACTGTAGAAGAAGCAAAAGGTACTGAAACTACTGTAGAAGTAGTAGAAGGTATGCAGTTTGACCGTGGTTACCTGAGTGCATATTTTGTTACTAATACCGAAAAAATGCAAGTAGAACTGGATAACCCTTATATCCTTATCTACGAAAAGAAAGTAAGCACACTGAAAGACATTCTTCCAATACTGGAAAGCGTAGTACAAAGTGGCCGCCCGCTGTTGATCATTGCCGAAGATGTAGATGGTGAAGCACTGTCAACACTGGTACTAAATAAATTGCGTGGTTCTTTGAAGATAGCTGCTGTTAAAGCTCCGGGCTTTGGCGATCGCCGTAAAGAAATGCTGCAGGACATCGCAGTGCTGACAGGTGGTACAGTTATCAGCGAAGAAATGGGTCATAAGCTTGAGAATGCTACTATCGCTTCTCTGGGCCAGGCAGAAAGCATTACTATCGATAAAGACAATACTACCATCGTAGGTGGTAAAGGTGAAAAAGATGCCATTACAGGCCGTGTTAATCAAATCAAAGCCCAGGTGGAAACTACTACCAGCGATTACGATCGTGAGAAACTACAGGAACGCCTTGCTAAACTGAGCGGTGGTGTAGCTGTATTATATGTAGGTGCTTCTACCGAAATGGAAATGAAAGAAAAGAAAGACCGCGTTGACGATGCACTGCATGCTACACGGGCCGCTGTTGAAGAAGGTATTGTACCGGGTGGTGGTACTGCTTTCATCCGCGCTATTGAAGCAATTGCTGATATGAAAGGCGATAACAATGATGAAACTACAGGTATGGCTATTGTACGCCGTGCTTTGGAAGAGCCTCTGCGCCAGATAGTGGCTAATGCAGGTATTGAAGGTTCTATCATTGTGCAAAAAGTAAAAGAAGGTAAAGCGGATTTTGGTTTTAACGCACGTACGGAAGTTTATGAAAATATGCTTGCTGCAGGTGTTATCGATCCTACTAAAGTAAGCCGCGTAGCTCTTGAGAACGCAGCTTCAATTGCCAGCATGTTGCTGACTACTGAATGTGTAGTTGCCGATAAACCAGAACCTAAGCAACCAATGGGTGCTCCGGGTGGTATGCCAGGCGGTATGGATATGGGCTACTAATAGCACAGCCTTACGACAAGGAAAAAGGGTGGTAAGATGCTTACCACCCTTTTCTATTTTTGTTTAGCTAATCTTACACCGACAGCACATGTACCATATCAAGCATGTCTTTACTAAGGCAAGTGTTTTGTTTAATGGCTTTTTCAAGTGGTGTGTATACTATCTTCCCGTTAATGATACCGGCCATTACCTGAGTTTGGCCTTCGCGAAGCGCATTTACAGCTGCATACCCCAGTCGGCTGGCCAATACCCTGTCGGCATAGGTGGGCGAACCTCCACGCTGTATATGGCCTAATACACAACTGCGTACATCAAGATTCGGAAAACGTTCTTCTACCTTGGCCATTACCTCTTTAGCACCTCCAAAATCATCACCTTCAGCTACTACCAATATATGTACGGTTTTCTTTCGGCGTTCGTCTATATCAATCCGCTCCAGCACATCTTCAATATTAGTAGTTGTTTCGGGTAGTAATATATCTTCAGCCCCGCACGATATACCGCTGTCTAGTGCAATATAACCTGCATCGCGCCCCATCACTTCTATTATGAACATCCTGTCATGTGCTTCAGCAGTGTCGCGTATTTTATCTATTGCTTCTACTGCAGTATTAACGGCAGTATCAAAGCCTATAGTGAAATCAGTTCCCCCAAGGTCTTTATCAATTGTACCAGGTAAGCCTACGGCAGGTATCTTATGTTTTGCAAAAAACTTAACAGCTCCTTTAAATGTGCCATCCCCACCTATCAATATCAATCCTTCTATATTGTTCTTCTTAAGCTGTGCATATGCTTTAGCCATTCCCTCATCGGTCATAAACTCTTTGCTGCGTGCTGTTTTCAAAATTGTGCCCCCTCGCTGTATAATATTCGATACGTCGGTGGCTTTCATTTCAAAAATATCACCCTCTATCATGCCCTGGTATCCGCGACGGATACCAAACACTTTCATATTGTTGTAGATAGCAGTGCGTACTATGGCTCTAATGGCTGCGTTCATCCCTGGGCTATCGCCACCAGATGTCATAACGGCTATATTTTTAATGCTTTGGCTCATGTGGTAAATTACTGAATACCCTGAATAAAACTTAAGCCATCAACATAAAATAACCCATAAAATATAGGGGCTGCAAAAGCAGCCCCATTGCCAGAGAGTAAAACATAGAAACACTCTCAGTATTTTTTATCCTTCGTGTGCCACCAGTACTTCTTTAGCGGGCATCACCGAATGTTCATTAAGAAAGGTTACATTGCCCGTAGCAACATCATACATGCCGGCAGCTATACCTACTCTTCCTTCTTCTACAAGACCGCGTATTATTTCACTGCGCTCCATTATTTGTTCTACTGAATGCTTCACATTAAGTTCTGCAACAGCTTGTACAAAGTCATCATTTGTACTATCCCTGTTTTCTTTTATGGTTTGCTCATTATCCACAGCAGGTTTTATTTCATTTAACAGGCTTGTTAAATTGCCCATTTCAACATGGTCGCAGGCGCCCTTGATAGCGCCACAGTTTGTATGGCCTAATACCATAATAAGATTGGAGCCTGCTACTGCTGTAGCATATTCAAGGCTGCCTAAAATACCGGTACTGATAATATTGCCGGCTATGCGTATACTGAAGATATCTCCTAATCCCTGATCGAATATTAACTCGGCTGAAGTACGGGAATCCATACAGCTAAGAATAGCAGCAAAAGGTTTTTGGCCGTGCTTAGTGTTGTTCATTTGCGTCAGCAAGTCTCTGTTCAGTTTCAGGTTGTTAACAAATCTGTTATTACCTTCTTTAAGTAGTTCTAATGCTTTATTTGCAGTTATGTTGTTCATTTTAATTTTTTTAAACGTTTTTAGTTAATGTATCGTCACTGTCATTCGATGTAAGCTGCTTGATAAGTTTGGTATGTTTACCAGACGTACGGCTTATCTCATCTGAATTATTTTCCAATTCTGAGATTACCTCAGTTTCTGCAATTCCACTTGGTACCTTGTAAGTGTTCTTAAACCCAACGAGTGACATTTTGATGTTTTTGGTTGGGGCCTGTGTTTCATAGAAATCGCGTATCAGATCCAGTACGTCAAAATCTATATACTCTGTTTGGCTGGCATCTATAATTACAGTTGCATTTTCAGGAAGATTTTCTAAAGTGGCTTTAATGCTCGCTTTATTTAAGAAGGATACTTCCTGGGCTAATGTTAGTTTTACAAGTTCACCAGTGCTAAAGCTTGTACGCTGGTAAGAATATGTAACACGCATATTTTGCCTTAGTATATAGAAAATACTTATGATCATACCAATACCCACACCTTTCAAAAGGTCGAGGAATACAACGCAAAGTGCTGTGGCAACAAATGGAATGAATTGCGTAAGTCCTCCTTCTTTCCACATATGCTTAAATACTGCAGGTCTGCATAAGCGATAACCTGTAAAGATCAGGATAGCTGCCAGCGAAGCCTTGGGGATCAAATTAAGTATTACAGGTATTGTGGCTACACATATCAATAACAAAGTACCATGCACTATTGTTGATAGTTTTGTACGTGCACCAGCATTTATGTTTGCCGAAGAGCGGACAATTACCGAGGTTACGGGGAGCCCACCTATAAACCCGCTGATTATATTACCAAAACCCTGGGCCTTCAGTTCGCGGTTAGTGGGGGTATAACGTTTCAGCGGGTCTAATTTATCTGTAGCCTCAATGCACAGTAGTGTTTCAATAGAGGCCACTACCGCTATCACTATACCGGTTTGCCAAACTTTAGGGTTCATAAATCCTTCCATGTTAGGCAATGTAAACTGGCCAATAAATTCGCTTGCACTTGACGCTACAGGCAGATTTACCAAGTGGGTATCATATAATGATAAACTTGAAGCGCTTGATTTAAACAACTCATTGATAATAGTACCAATAAGAACTACCAACAGGCCGCTAGGTACTAGTTGTAGCTTTTTAAATGGCTTGGTTTGCCATAAAATTAGTATTGTTAAACCTATTAAGGCAATAATAGCGGCACCGGGTTCAATATGTCCCAATGCATCGGATATTTTACTCATGGTAAACCCATCTTCTGCGTCTACCATAGTACCGGTATCACCTTTTGCATAACCTACAGCATCAGGTATCTGCTTAATGATTATTGTTAAGCCTATACCAGCTAGCATACCTTCTATTACACTATTAGGGAAATAGCTTGCAATACTTCCGGCTTTTAAAAAGCCAAGAATAATCTGTATCGCACCTGCTACAACCACAGCACAAAGAAAGATATCGAATGCGCCTAAGTCGCTGATGGCAGTAAGCACAATAGCGGTAAGCCCTGCTGCAGGCCCTACCACACTTAAGTGTGAGCCGCTAAGTGAGCCAATTACTAGGCCACCAATAATACCTGCTACTATACCCGAGAATAAAGGGGCACCACTAGCCTGGGCTATACCAAGGCATAAGGGTAGTGCTATGAGGAATACTATAAGTCCTGCAAGCAGGTCTTTTTTATAATGTGCGAAAAAGTGTGTTTTTTGTTGCATAAACATTCACAGGGATGGCGCCGCGCACAGCAAAATATATATGCTGAGCCGGCAGATAATAAAAATCAGAAAAACCAGGGTGCTATGCGGCGTTGGGAGGGGGCGCAAAAATATCGGGAATGTGCCTGTTGGGTAGGGCTTCTGCAGCATGAATTGCTGTAGAAACCTGATTATTTAAATAGGCAATACGCGCATGTGGAACACTTTCAAATAATTTAAATAACTCGGGGGTCTTTTTTAATTTATTAGTGTCGTCAGTGTGAGAACCATGTTCGTGTATCTCTTCCGTCAACATGTTTTTAAACAATATCTTCCCTATCTGCTTTACAGGCAATACCTGGAAGGAGAAAATAAATAAAAACGTGTATGCCAGAAATTTGCGCATGCCTTGCAAATTAACATCAAACTAGTTTAAATGAATCGCATAGCGATTAATAAAATGTTAAAGCTTAGCGATTATTGCTAAATACTGTAATATCCGCTATAAGTATTTTATAGATACATTTGCGTTGCTATTACTATGCAAAATTGTTTTAAAAGATACATAACGACCATATTGGGTTTATTGGTTTCTATCTGTGCAAATGCGCAGATAGCTAACTGGCCTTCGCCCGAAGTAGAGCAGCTTTACAACAAAGCACGCGAAAATCATTCTATTGGAAACCTTAAACAGGCTATATCATTATATCAGCAGGCCATATTACTAGCACCCGATATTATGATAGTGCATAGGGAATTAGGTAAGGCATACTACTTGGCAGGGGGTTACAAAGAAGCCAGGAGTACATTAGAACCTATAGTGCAAAGTGGTGATGCAGATGAGCAAAGTTATCAGGCATTAGCCGCATGTTACGCAGCTGAGAATGAATTTAAAAAAGCTCGTAAAATGCTGCAGGAAGGCATTGGGCGCTTTCAACATTCGGGTTTATTATATCATGAATTGGGTAAACTGTACGAAGATGACCATAATGATAGGGAAGCTCTGAAAGCTTGGCTGCAGGGTATAGAGG
>JAEZIL010000241.1 GCA_023436685.1 Bacteroidota bacterium
TCCTATACCCTTCCCCCTGGCATAGTCCATTATTTCTTTAGTGCGTGCCTGGCTTTTTATTACATAGGGACATGTATTGCAGGAAAACATAACTAATAATCCATATTGAGTGCGCGCAGCCCCTAACGAAATATCCTTTTTATCTACCGATTTCATTTTAACATCGGCCATAGGTACCTGGCTTCCAATCTCAATACTTTGGATAGTTTGTGCATAAGCACCTACAACAGATAATACAGCTGCTGCAATAAGTAGTAACTTTTTCATAAGGATATATGTTTTGCTAAAGATAATTGTTAAGCCAAATACAAAACGTTAAAGCCCGCTATAATTACCTTGTATCGAGACTAATATTCTCATCTCCAGGCTTATAAGGTACATATGTAATTATAAACTGGAACATTTCATCGGTTGAGCGCATGCTGCCATTACGGTCATGCACTAACTGGGGAGGACTAAAGGGATTATTAATATTTTTAGCAGTATTATCATAAATACCTTCAGCTATTATTGTGCTACCCTTAGGTATTTTCACCATTTTTTTAAATGTGTAAAAATATTGCCAGTTAAAGTCCCATTTGGGTATTGAAATGAGACGAATAGTATCGCCACCACCGGGAGGTAAAGCATACCCCTTAAAACTTTTCCCAAGCATATGCATATGAGGGTTAAGGGTTAGGATAGAAATATCTTCAGGCACGGTATATTTACTGTATACTTTTTTAATAGTATTAGGTTGAATAGCAAGATCGGGTTCAACAGGCGAGACACCAAGCGTACCTAGCTGAAATTCTTTTACAGGCCTTTCCGGAGGTAGTTTTGAGTAGAAAATATTAATGTAGGAGCTATCGGAAACAGGTTGACTTTTGGTAAACCCATAATGTAAATCATTAAGTAAAAAAGCACCTTTCCTGGGTAATATATATCCTCCTATCCCTTCAGGATATTTCTGCCCAAATGTACCGGGTAAATAATTTACTACAGAGCGCTGCAATACAGGATATGTGCCATCATCATTAGCTAATTTCAACTTAGCATAAGCCTGCTGCACAGTACTGTCGTTTACCATGTCAGTAATATATTCGCCATCATAAACATTAGCTTTTTTGCCATACTCATACTTTACCATATCACCATTAACATGGTGCACTACCCCGCTATTACCTGCTACAAATTCTATTATGCTTGCAAATGTATCTTTAGGCAGTTCAAATGGCACTTTTACAATAAGAAATCGGTCCCCTGAATTAGCGGGTAAATAATACGGTTGAACAGGTATGCGAACATCAGGCACACCTATAGTTGAACCATTAGGATAATCAGGGAGGTTTGGTAACTTATCCTTAGGCCCTTCTATGGCTCCATCCAGTACCCATTTCTCTATCAAACGTATTTCATGTTCAGTCAGTACCCGCTGACCTACAAATTCTGTATAGTGAGGATCAGCCGGCCATGGCGGCATAATACGCTCGCGTGTTACAAATGCCAGAGATGGACCGTAAGCTTTAGCTTGTTCATAAGTAACTAGATCAAAATGCGCACCACCATTTGGCCTGTGGCATATTGTACAATTCTGGTATAAAAGTGGGGCAATATGCTCTGTGAAGGTAACCCTGTCGGGCATCCTGTTCTTATTTTCACAAGCCTGTAGATAGCATGCAAGTACAACAAGCAGCAAACTAACCTTTCTCTTCATGTATTATTTCTATTTTTTTATTGCTATGCCTGGCAAGCAATATACTTACATTTAGCTCGTAGCCAATAAGAATAACCATCGTATTGAGCCAAAGCCAGGCCATAAAAGCCATTATTGTCCCAATCGATCCATATACCTGGTTGTAATGCAGAAAATGATTCACCAGGAAGAAGAATACGGTAGTGACAATAACACTTAATAGGGTGGCAAATACAGATCCTGGTGATATAAATTTTGATCTATGACTAAGCGACGGCCCGTAGGTGTAGATCATGGATATAGTACAAAATACAATCAGTATAACCAATATCAGGCTCACCAATCTAGGTACAATAGTATTATCAAATATCATTAATATGATATCATTCAAGGCCTGTGTCTGTAAGATAAATACAGCCAGACTAATAATGGCTACACATATTAGCATGAATGTGAGCTTTATTGCAGTCCAGCGCTTTTTTATTCCTGAACGCTTAACGTATATCGGCAAACTGCGTTCAAAATTTCTAATCAACCCCATCATACCATTCGATGAGAAGAATATGGTTAGCAAGATACCAAACGACAATAAACCCTCTTGTTCGTTATTCATGAAATCAGTGATGACGCGCGAAGCGCTTTGGTAAGCACCTTCGTTAGGTGTTATCACTCTCAACGTAGTTAGTATAGTTTGCTGTACATCACTTAAAGGGAAATATGGCACTAAAGAGAAAAGGAAAAGCAAGGTGGGCGGTATAGCCATTAGAAAGTTGTAGGTAACTGCAGCGCAACTTACGTTGAGCCTGTTACTCTTTACCTCCATAATAAAAAACTTGCTTACCTCATGTATTGACATTCCATCCGAACCGGGCATAACCGTTCGTCTGGCCCAATTGCGATACTGGCGCACAGGAGCCAAGTTCAATAGCGCCGATTGCAGTTTTGTCATACCGCAAATTACGGTCAAAGATTTCTCAAGATGAAATCCGTCATTCTTTTATATAAATGATAACGGGTGTTACCACCTGATATACCATGTGCTTTATTAGGATAATATTCCGATTCAAACTCTTTATCAGCCTTTATAAGCGCATCGGTCATCATAACTGCATTCTGAAAATGTACATTATCATCAGCAGTGCCATGCACAAGCAGAAATTTTCCGGTCAGCATATCGGCCATTTTTTCTGGTGCATTATTTTCATAACCCTCCTTATTTGTTGCCGGAGTTCGCATATAACGCTCGGTGTATATATTATCGTAATACTTCCAGTTTGCCACGGGCGCAATAGCTATACCTGCTTTAAACACATCATTTCCTTTAAACAAACATGTGCTACTCATAAAACCACCATAACTCCAACCCCATATACCTATCCTTGACTTATCTACATAAGGCAAAGAAGCAAGGTATTTAGCCGTGGCTATCTGGTCTTCACTTTCATATTTGCCTAACTGCAGGTAGGTTTTTTTCTTAAATTCTTCCCCACGAAAGCCAGTACCGGTACCATCAACACAAACCACAAAATAGCCTTTCTGCGCCACCATCTGGTGCCAGAAGAAATCCCTTATTGGAAATTTGTCAGCTACTTCCTGCGAACCCGGGCCGCTATACTGATACATTAGTACAGGATATTTTTTTTGCTCATCAAACGATGGAGGCATTATGGTCCATGCATTTAGTGTTTTATTACCTTCAATTTTAAACTGCTGAAAAGAGATCTTACCTAGGTCATAGCTATCCATCTTTGCCTTCAGCTCGGCATTGTCTTCCAGTGTTCTCACTATAGCGCCTGAAGCATTACGCAGATAATATACAGGAGGCGTGGTAAGTGTTGAATGCTTATCTAAAAAGAAATTATAACCACCAACTACTGTAATAGCATGTGTACCTGCTTCTCCTGTTAATGTCTTTTTACCTTTACCGTTAAACCCAACTGAATATAACTTACGCTCCATGGGCGATGCTTCGGCTGCTGTATAATAAACCTGCTTATTCTGTTCATTCACACCTATTATCTGGTCTATATCATAATTGCCCGGAGTAAGTAATGTCATCTTCTTTTTTGCCCAGTTGTAGTGGTACAGATGGTTATAACCATCTTTCTCGGTATTGAAAATAAATGAAGTCCCATCTTTTAAAAACTCCAGGTTATCATTTACTTCCACATAGTATTTGTTCTCTTCAGTATAGATAACTTCATTAGAACCAGAAGCGGCGTCTATCAGCAATAGTTCAAGCTTATTTTGTAACCTGTTCATACGATACACGCACAACTTGGATGGATCGGCGGTCCATTTTATGCGAGGTATGTATTGATCCGTTTCCGGACCCAGATCAGCATTTATAGTCTCCCCGCTAACTACATCATACATTCTGATTTCTACAATGGAGTTTGGCTGACCTGCTTTAGGATATTTATAGGTATAATTTTCCGGGTAAAGATCTGTTTCATGATACTTGGGTATCATAAAAGTAGGAACGTTGCTTTCGTCAAACCTGTAATAGGCAAGATGCTTACTATCGGGAGCCCATTCAAATGCACGTGTAAACTCAAATTCTTCTTCATACACCCAGTCGCAATTGCCGTTTATTATCTTGTTCTTCACGCCATCTTTTGTTACAGGTACCATTACACCGGTATTTAAATCGCGTATGTAGAGGTCATTATTCCTAACAAAAGCCACTTTGTTACCATCGGGCGAAAACGTAGCGTGTAAAACTTTTTCTTTATATAGCTCTGTAGCATTTAATGTTTTTACATCGTACACATATACCTTATTCAGTATCGACCTTCTATATATGTTCTGGCTTTCTGTTTTGAGCAATATCTTCTGCTCATCTAAACTGAACTCATAACTATCTATCCTGTAACCACCACTGTTACTATATATATTTCTTAGTTTATTACCCGTAGCAACATCGTAGGCGTTTATCACCTGTCTGCCGTCCTCCTCATCTATCTTTGTATAGGTTTTTCCATCTTTCATGGCATTGAAGCCTGGCACTGTCTTTACCTTAAAGGTGTTATCCTTCCAGATATCTTCCAGGGTTATTTGCTTCTTTGCTTGCACAATTACAGTTTGTGCTATTAATAATATTGACAGACAGATATATCTCATAAAATCAAAAATAAGTTCTCTTTATATGAAAGAAAATTTTAGTAAGGTTAGAAACAGGGTGAATTTAGAACCTGGTAAATACTAGGCTATCATTATGTAGACGCAACTTAAGGAAATCAATAAAAGCCCTTTCATCTTTAGCAGTAAATCGTCTGCTTTTTTTATAAAATATACTTGTAACAGTATCCTGAAGATTTTCAGTATCTCTTAATTGAATACTTCGCACAATGTTAATACTATCTAAACCACTAAATGCTGTCTTTACTTCAGCTATTACAAGCTTGGGTTCCGCAACCCAATTAACCCAATTAGCAGAATCCTTATTTTGATCCTTGAGCATTTTTATTTGCCATTCGTTCAACATTTGCCTGGCCACATCAGTACTTAAGCCGGTTATTTCTTCCTTTGTAAGATTTACTCTTAGCACTTTGATTTTATAATTCTTAAGCCCGTTTGCATGGCATACAGCTTGTAAACTATCAATTTTTCTCTCAGGCATCACATTTCCCGAATAGTAAACATTTACGTATCTAATACTGTCAGCAGCATTTACTTCCCATTTTAATATTTCATTGCCTTCCTTTTCCATGGTAGCAATAACCAGATTTTGAATTTTTTGCTTTGTTTTCGATTGATTGTATACTGTATAAAGAAAATATACGCTTGGTATAAGGGATAGCAATAGAAAGAAGGTAGTAAGTCTTGTATACCTCGCCTGCTTTATTTTATCAACATACTGCTTTACCGGAAACTTAAGGTACTTTACGATAATGTATGTTGACAAACTTATAAACAAGGCATTGATAAAGAACAAATAAAATGCCCCTAAGAAAAATTGCCAGTTACCGGAGGCTAACCCAAATCCTGATGTGCAAATAGGAGGCATTAACGCAGTTGCGATGGCAACTCCTGGAATGGCATTGGTACTTTCGCTGCGAGACATTGAAATAATACCCGCAATACCACCTGCAAAAGCAACACCAACATCAAGCAACGTTGGATGAGTGCGGGAAAGCAACTCTTCTGTTATATCTCCAAAAGGCGTAACAATGAAGTATAACGTGCTTGAAGCAATACTGATAATAACAGCAACAGCTAAATTCTTTAGTGAGCGTAGAAACAGCTCCCTATCATGCATGCCTAATGAAAGGCCAACTCCAAGAATTGGGGACATTAAAGGTGAAATAAGCATTGCGCCTATTATTACAGCCACAGAATTAGTATCTAGCCCTATAGATGCAAGAACTGACGAACATACCAGCAACCATATATTCAATCCCCTAAGTGTTACCCCTTTGCTTATCTTATCCACAGTTCCGGCAACGTCAGTAGTTGTGGAAAGGCTAATAAACTGGCTGAAAAAATCCTTTGACATACTGCTAAAATAAGCAGTATAGTTAACTAATAGTCGATAGTAGCCTGTATGCCTCGGTCAATTAGAGCTTCAGCCCTCGGGCGTAAAAAATCGAAACTACCTTTTTGAACGCCATATTTACCCTTGTAATGAATAATAAGGGCCGACTGCTCTGCTTGTTCAGCTGTATGTTCGCAAACATCTACCAACGAGGCAATAACGTGATCAAAAGTGTTCACATTATCGTTCCATACTATTAAGTTATGATACTGCTCTTCAAGCACATCCTCAAAGGCCTCCTCTTGGGTTTGCCATTTTATGCCAGCCATCGCATTATGATTTTTTGACAATGCAAAATTACTGAAATAGATCAATAAAATTAATACTTCCTACAGTGCGGGGAAATAAATATCTACTCGTTCTTGAGAATAAAAGCATATAGTTCTTATGTTATACCTCTATAACCATCATAGTTTTATTCATATGCTCTTAATTTGCACCCTAAATACATGTAATGTTTGTAAAGAAAAGCATGGACGAACTGGAACGGCTGCAACCGGAACAAATAAGACAGGCAGAGAAAAATAAACTAATAGTTGTGCTGGATGATGTACGAAGCATGCATAATGTTGGTTCAACCTTTCGTACTTGCGATGCTTTTGCGGTAGAAGAATTATACTTATGCGGTTATACACCTGCGCCCCCACACCGCGATATTCATAAAACAGCTCTTGGAGCTACTGAAACCGTTAACTGGCAGCACTTTGCTACAACACATGAAGCAATAGAAGCGGCCCGCAACCTAGGTTATAAAATATACGCTGTAGAGCAAGCGCACAATAGCGTTGCATTAAACAGCTTTAAGATAACACAACCCATAGCATTGGTATTTGGCAACGAGGTAACAGGTGTGAGCGATGAAATACTGAAATTGGCTGACGGATGCATAGAGATACCCCAATGGGGTGCTAAACACTCCCTGAATATTTCGGTGAGCGTAGGTATTGTACTTTGGGAACTAGTACGGTAATTAACTGGCATTACTTTTTTATATAAAAATATAAAATCCAGTCTTATATGCAATGGAGAGGTAGGCGCGAAAGTTCTAATGTTGATGATCGTCGTGGTTTGGGTGGCGGCAAGATCGTCGGCGGTGGTATAGGTGCCCGATTAATAGGTGCTATAATATACCTGCTGGGAGGCGATCCTTCAGTAATAATGAACCAACAAGTTCAATCTGGGCCACAAACTGCTGAAGAGAAGGCTGCAGAAGATACTCTGGCTCAATTTTCTAAAGTAGTAATGGCCGAAACAGAAGATGTCTGGCATCACTTGTTCCGCCAAATGGGTAGTCAGTACGAAGAACCCACCCTCGTGCTTTTTTCGGGATATGTAGAAACTGCCTGCGGAAATGCCAGTTCTGCAGTTGGACCATTTTATTGTCCTTTAGATAAAAAAGTGTTTATCGACCTTTCATTCTGTAATGAGCTCAAAGAACGTTTCCAGGCACCGGGCGATTTCGCTATTGCTTACGTAATAGCGCATGAAGTTGGTCACCATGTACAAAATTTAATGGGTATTTCAGGCAAGGTCCAGCAAGCTAAGGAGCGCATGAGTGAAGTGGAAGCAAATAAACTATCGGTAAAATTAGAATTGCAGGCCGATTTTTTTGCTGGCATTTGGGCGCATCACACCCAAAAAATGGCCAATATTATTGAGCAAGGCGATATAGAGGAAGCAATCAATGCAGCCAGTGCAGTGGGCGACGATAAGATACAGGAGCAATCGCAGGGCCGTATTGTACCCGATGCTTTTACACATGGTACCGCACAGCAGCGGATGTATTGGTTCAAGAAAGGCTATCAAACCGGCGATGTGAACCAGGGCGATACTTTCAGCGATCCTAGCCTTGCCAGTCTTAATTAAACAAACCTCTTTTCTGTTGATAGGCTTTAATAAAGTCAGTTACCAGGTAGGCTACCAATTTGGGTGTAGTAGCATCTTTACGTCCATCGGCAAGCTCCGTAGCCCCTTCTGTAATATGCAGATAAGTGGGATGCAGCAACTGTGCACATAATGTGATGTACTGCCTTGCATGTATCGATGTAATACCAGCAGGAGTCATAGCGCTCGATAATACTCCCTCAATACAGTCAAGATCTATCTCTACACCGCAGCTTTTACCCGATATCCGTTCTATCGCATATCTAACCGCTTCGGTAAAACTTATTTTTTCCCGTATGAATATGTCTTCATAGAAAGTGAAACACAATTCGGGGTCATCCTTCACTTCATCAACAATATCTTGAGCATTATAGTTTTCATGCAAGCCAACTACAGCATACTTTTTCAAATAGCCTTCCCTATGCGCATAACGGAAACCATTACCGCTATGCCGGCCTTCCATCCTTCTGAAATCGCTATGGGCATCGAGGTTAATGCAGTTAAGCGGCTTATCGTTCACAAGAGATGCACCTTTTAATAATGCATAAGCATTATTATGTCCGCCACCGATAACTATAGGTACTTTACCCGATGCAACAACCTTTGTAATAAGTGGGTGCACTGTTTCATCTATATACCCAACCAGGTCACGAAGGTGCTTAATATCCATTTTCTCAGAGCGTTCCATTACCTTGGTAAAATCAAACCAGCCTGCCACCAGTATGTC
>JAEZIL010000265.1 GCA_023436685.1 Bacteroidota bacterium
CAAACGGTGAATTGCACATGGTAGTTAACAAGCCTATTAAGCTTATTATCAGCGCGCGCGATGTTATACATGACGTTGGTTTGCCTCACTTCCGTATGAAGATGGATGCTGTGCCCGGTATTATCACTACAATGTGGTTTACACCTAAGTATACTTCAAAGCAAATGAAGGAAATAACTGGGAACCCTGATTTTATTTATGAGATTTCTTGCGACCAGATGTGTGGTAAAGGACACTACTCTATGCGCGGTACTATCATTGTAGAAACCCAAGCAGAGTATGATGAGTGGATGGCTAAACAACAGTCTTATTACGCTGGTAACGCGGCACCTGCAACAGGAGCGGAAGCGGCACCAGCTGGAACAGAGGCTCCAGCGCCAACTAACGATAGTGTAAAAGCAATAACGATGAAGTAAATCGGTCTGAAACAGGCCACTTAAAGAGAATTAAATAAAATGAGCAATACAGTTGTTATAGACGGACCTAATGTAGCACATGGACACCATTCCGGTGACATGCATCATGATCACGCACATCATGAGCAACATTTCATTACGAAGTATATATTCAGCCAGGATCACAAGATCATTGCTAAACAGTTTTTGATAACCGGTATTATCTGGGCTATCATTGGTGCATTGTTCTCGGTGTTCTTCCGTTTGCAGTTAGGTTTCCCCAATGAAACCTTCCCTATTATGGAAAAATTCCTGGGTGAATGGGCAAAAGGCGGAAAGCTTTCACCTGAGTTTTACTATGCCTTGGTTACTATGCACGGTACCATTCTGGTATTCTTTGTGTTAACTGCAGGTTTGAGTGGAACATTCTCGAATTTGCTGATACCTCTTCAGATTGGTGCGCGCGATATGGCCTCTCCTTTTATGAACATGTTATCTTACTGGTTCTTCTTTGTTGCCAGTATGTTTATGTTTGTTTCATTGTTTGTACAAACCGGCCCTGCATCGGGTGGTTGGACAACCTATCCTCCATTAAGTGCATTGAAAGAAGCTTCCTTAGGTTCTGGCGTAGGTATGGACCTATGGCTGGTTAGTATGGCTCTTTTCGTTGTATCATCGTTGTTAGGCAGCCTTAACTATGTGTCGACTATTCTGAACATGCGTACTAAGGGTATGAGCATGACACGTATGCCGCTAACAATATGGGCACTATTATTTACAGCTATTCTTGGTATTCTATCATTCCCTGTACTTTTCTCTGGTTTTGTGCTATTGATCTTTGATAGAAATTTTGGAACTAGCTTCTATTTGTCTGAAATATTCATAGGAGGTAAAGCATTACCACATATTGGTGGCTCTGCAATCTTATATCAACACTTATTCTGGTTCCTGGGTCACCCTGAAGTATACATCATTATGCTTCCTGGTATGGGTATGGCATCTGAAGTGCTTTCTACACACAGCCGCAAGCCAATATTTGGTTACTTCGCCATGATCATCTCGCTGATAGGTATTACCGTACTGGCCTTCCTGGTATGGGCGCACCATATGTTTGTTACCGGTATGAGTCCTTTCCTGGGTTCTATCTTCGTACTACTTACACTACTTATCGCTGTACCATCGGCAGTAAAAGTATTTAACTGGCTTACTACAATATGGCGTGGTAATATACGTTTCACAGTGCCTATGATGTTTGCCCTTGGTTTCGTATCGTTATTTATTTCAGGCGGCCTTACAGGTATATTCCTTGGTAACTCAGCGCTTGATATACACCTGCATGATACATACTTTGTTGTAGCTCACTTCCATATAGTTATGCGTGTATCTGCCTTCTTTGGTATGTTTGCCGGTATTTATCACTGGTTCCCTAAAATGTTCGGTAGATTTATGAATAATACCTTAGGGTATATTCACTTCTTCGTTACACTGGCAGGCGCATATCTTATTTTCTGGCCTATGCACTACGAAGGTATTGCCGGCATGCCCCGTCGTTATTACGACTACAGTTCATGGGAATCATTCAAACAGTTTGATAGCTTAAATGCGTTCATTAGTATTATTGCGATAATCGTATTCTTTGCTCAATTGCTATTTGTTGTAAACTTCTTTGCAAGCATCTTCCGCGGCAGGAAATTAACTAATCCTAACCCTTGGGGGTCAACAACATTAGAATGGACTACGCCTATTAATCCGGGTCATGGTAACTGGGAAGGTGAAATACCTGAGGTGCACCGTTGGCCATACGATTATAAAGATGATGGAAATGGTAACGATTTCATTCCTCAAACAACTCCGCTAAAACCGGGAGAGGCTGAGCACTAATCTGGCTACAACTATTTAATAATAATGGCTTACCCAATAGGTAAGCCATTATTATTTTAATGAAGCTATTTTTATTGCGAAGGACGGTAAACATTATCGGACGCCCCTACTACGATAATCTTTTGCCGGAAATAGTTTCTTGGATTTTGATAAAACATTTGTGTGCGGTTATCTATATATACATGCTCAAGAGTTCGAATCTTGGAGAGATTGTCGTTTAAACGAAGTACACCGCACCAGGCAGCATCTAGTTCTTGTAATTTTAAGCAATTGCCAATTGAGTTAGGTATATAGTCAATTCTGTTGCGGCCAATATATAATAACCTAAGGTTTTCCAGTTCGCCAATGTCTTCAGGCAAACTTACAAGCACATTTTGGTTAAGGTCTAATAGTTGAAGACTTTTAATAGAAGTGATTGATGCAGGAAGCTCTTTTAAATTGTTTTGTTTGGCACGCAATTCATTTAGCTTTTGGAGCAGGCCTATTGAGTTAGGTAGTACTTCTATTTCGTTACCTGAGATATTGAGCACCTTAAGGTTGCTAAGCTTAGCAATAGTTTCGGGCAAGCTTATTATCCTGTTATAGCTTAAGGATAACTCCTCTAATTTTTCAAGGTTGCCTATTTCAACCGGTACAGTTGTTATTCTATTGCGAAGGAAGTTTGCCTTTTTTAATTTCTTGCAACGAAACAGTGACGGAGGTAGAGCAACGATAGTATTATTACTAAAGTTAACTTCTTCAAGATTTGGGAATTGATCCAGGATATCTGGTATAGAATCCATGGTTCTAAATGTCATACGGATAGTTCTGACATTGTATTTTTCGTTTAAAGCTCTGTCCCAATCGTTGTAAACCCCATCGGCTTTAGCTATAGATGCACTTAATAGGAAGAGCAGGCACCATAATAAGAGTTTATATTTCATAGCTGTTCTTTTGATGTTGGTATTATTACAATTTAAGATTATTTAGATTAGGGAAAAGGGGGATATTTATGGGTGGGATATAAATAAAAAAGCCTGTGCATTGCACAGGCTTTGAAGTATTATTTAAACTAAGTTTATTGATGCGTAAACTTACGGGTAGCAACTATGCGGCCTGCATTGTCAACTAAGCGCATATAATAGATACCTGATGGTATATTAGATAAATCAAGTTTTGCGCTATTACCCGTTACTTTATACACGCTCACTACTTTACCAATAAGGTTATATACTGAAATGTTTTTAACGTTAGCATTAGCACCAAAAACTACATTTATATCGTTTTTAGCAGGATTGGGATATACAGAGATATCGTCATTATTTTTAGAAACTGAGGACACAGATGTAGGGAATCTCTGAATGCCAAATACTACATCCTTTGTGCTTGTAGGGTCATTATGATCCATAAGCATCACCTTGATATAATATGGCCCTAGTGCAGAAGAAGGATAAGAAGATGCATCCATTACAATTTTAAACAGTTTGCTGCCTGTATTGCTGGAGGTAATTGGGTCAGTAGTATGCATTGCACCCATATTGCTGCCCGCTACGTAGTTATAGCATTGTATATTATCGCAAATACCAAAACCATTATCTGCTGTTAAAACAGAGCTCGGCAAATTTTGAGATACAATATGCCAGTCAATTGTAATTGGTCCCGATCCTACCGGAGATATATCGTTATGAACATCTACCGTGCCATCTGTAGGGTTCATCATGGCAAACACAGTATCGGCAGAAGTGGTAAAAGTTTGCGCTTGCGCAGTATAAACGCCAACAACACTTAAAAAGACTAGTAAAGCTTTTTTCATCTTCTAATTATAATTATGAATTGCAAGATAACATTTTTTCATTATCCAAAGCAAATATATTATCACTGCTTTGTTAAAAATTTATTTATATGAAATAGCTAGCCTCTTTTTGTCTAAATTGGTGTTTAGTAAGCAATAACACGTGAAATATATTAAAAAATTTAAAGGGTTTGGTTTAGGCATAGCTACAGCTGGTATACTTATGTTTTTTATACAGGCTAAGAATGCCGACTCTTATTTTGAAGTATCTAAGAACCTTGACATTTTTACCACCCTGTTTAAGGAATTGAACACCTTTTATGTAGACCCGATTGAGCCGGGTAAATTGGTGAAAACCGGTATTGATGCAATGTTGCAGGATTTGGATCCTTATACTAACTATATTACCGAAAGTGACATAGAGGAATATGAGTTTCAAACTACAGGTAAATATGGTGGCATTGGTGCTAACATGCGCAAAAAAGACGAAGTAATAATTGTGGGAGATGTGTATGAAGCCAGCCCTGCACAAAAAGCAGGGTTACATCCAGGCGATATTGTTTTATCTATTGACAATCAGTCGCTAACTGGTAAAAGTCTGGATGATGTCAGCTTGTTGTTGAAAGGCTCTCCGGGTACGCAACTTACGATGAAAGTGAAAGATGTATATACAGGGGTGGATGCAGTTAAAATATTGACGAGGGGAGAAATAGAAGTATCCAGCATTCCTTATGCTGGCCTGGTGGGCACTAATAATAATGTAGCTTTTGTGCGTTTAAGCCAGTTTACACCTGGGTGTTCCAAATTAGTAAGAAACACCTTAGATAGTCTGAAAATCAAACAGCCAAAGTTGGCAGGCGTAGTCTTGGATCTACGTAATAATCCTGGCGGCCTGCTGGATGAAGCAGTAAATATTTGCAACTTATTTGTAGATCGCGGCCAGCTTATAGTTAGCACAAAAGGCAAAATGAAAGAATGGGATAAGGACTTTCAAACCACGGGCTCGGTTTGGGATGCAACTATTCCTGTTACTGTATTAATTAATAGTTCTTCAGCCTCGGCTTCAGAAATTGTATCAGGTACATTACAAGATCTGGACAGGGGAGTTGTGATTGGAGAAAAATCTTATGGTAAAGGTTTGGTCCAAGTTACAAGGCCTTTAGGATACAATGCACGTTTAAAACTTACTACTGCAAAATATTATACGCCAAGTGGCCGATGCATACAGGCGCTAGATTATACGCATCGTAATGCAGATGGTAGTGTAGGAAAAATACCCGATTCGTTAAAGAAAGTATATCTTACTAAAAATGGAAGAAAAGTGCTGAGTGGCGGAGGTGTAGAGCCGGATATTAAGGTGGAAGATAAAGAATTGAGTAAGCTGGCAATTGCTTTATACATAAAGAATTATTTCTTCGATTATGCTACACAGTATGCAAAACAGCATACCAGTATTCCTCCTGCAGCAACATTCGCATTGTCAAAAGATGAATTTAGTCAGTTTGCTAAATGGCTTGAGAATAAAGACTATTCATATAAAACAGAGACAGAAATAGCGCTCGACTCGTTGAAAGCTGTAGCTACACGGGAGAAGTATTTTGAAGCTGCGAAAACAGATTTTAATAATTTAACCGTAAAGGTAAGCCACGATAAAAAGCAAGATCTGCTAAAGCATGAAGCCGAAATAACTCGTCTGCTTGAAAACGAGATCGTGTCACGTTATTATTATTTACGCGGCCGTATTGAAAACAGTTTGAAAACAGATGACGAGCTAAAAAAGGCACTAAATATTATAGAGCAGCCTACTCAATACCAGGCGTTGCTACAAACCAAAAAATAAGGCTAGCCGATTATCCACTGCTTCATACTGTCAGCTATAGTTCGATCGTTGCTGAGGCGGGGTACTTTATTTTGCCCGCCAAGCTTTCCTATCGATTTCATATACTCTATGAAACTTTGCTTCCTGAGGTTTCGTATAACCAACGGTTGCAAAATGCCACCCGATATGAGGTCGTTATAATAAATGTTCTTTTTCCGTAAATGATTGTCAACGGATAAGGCAAATCCCTTCAGGTCATTAGGGGCTTGCTCAAATTCGATAAACCATTCATGATACGGTAAGCCATCTGTATTTTGTATCATAGGAGCCACCGTAAACTCGGTAATGTGTGCATTAAATTCTTTCGATGCCTGCAATAGAGCGTGTTCTACTTCTTCGCCTATTACATGTTCTCCAAAAGCAGAAATAAAGTGTTTAATACGTCCTGTTACTACTATACGGTATGGGTTGGTGCTGACAAATCGCACAGTATCTCCAATATTATAACCCCAAAGGCCTGCATTGCTATTTACTATTAATGCATAATTCTCACCCACTTTTACATCGGCAAGCGATAGTCGTGTTGGGTGCTCGTTGAATATTTCACCGGCGGGTATAAATTCGAAGAAAATACCTGAATTGGTATTTAATAATAGTCCCTCCTGGTCAAGTGTATCCTGGAAGGCAAAGAATCCTTCAGATGCAGGGAAAGTTTCAATCGCATCAACTTTGGCCCCAATACTCTCAAACAGTTTAGCTTTATATGGCTCGAAGTTCACACCCCCGTGTACTATTACCTGAAGGTTAGGGAACAGTGCTTTTATTTTCTTGCCATTGCTACGCTCGTGTAGCCAGTCAAAATACATCTGCATCCAGGGCGGTATCCCGCTTATTAGCGTCATATCCTGGCTAATGGTTTCTGTGACAATTCTATCCAGTTTTGTTTCCCAGTCTTCTATGCAATTCGTTTCGTACGATGGTAGCTGGTTGCGGCGTAGATAACCGGGAACAAAATGGTTAACTATACCACTCAGCCTGCCTGTGGGTATACCGCCTACACGTTCCAATTCAGGAGACCCCGACAAGAATATCATTTTACCATCGGCAAAAGAAGTATTACCACTTTCAGACATATAGCAGAGTAATGCGTCTTTAGCAGTATCTATATGGTTGTGTATGGAATCTTTAGAAATAGGTATATACTTTACGCCACTTGTTGTGCCTGATGTTTTAGCGAAATACATTGGCCTGCCTTTCCACAGTACATTTTGTGCACCACTTTTTATCTGCTCTATATATCCTTTATAAGCCTCATAGTCACGTATAGGTACAACCCGGTTATATTCTGTATAGGTTGTTACTTCGCCAAGATTATGTTCTTTACCAAAAACAGTTTTTGCGCCCGTTTTTAATAATTGTTGAAGGATTGATTGTTGATCGGCAACTGCAGAGGCCATATTCTTTTTTATGCGGCTATTGACGATAGCGGCATAAGGTTTGGCCAGGAATGATTTTATCTTCATTGCCATACTTTATAATGGGAGGGTAAAGGTAAATATTTATACCTAACAGTATGGTTAAAGTAAAAGGTGTACTTTTAACACTAATCTTACACAGTCATATTTCCTAAATACTGTGCATGCGGGGGCTATGGCCGAAGAGTTGTTAATTCTTTATTTGGTATACGCTCATTCTGTCTCTGCTGACTCTCCCACCTAAAGTTTTGCTCAAAACTACCATCGGCATTAATAGCATTGTTCGCAAAACTATTATCGTATACAATTGTGCGCACATTAAGTTTTTTAGCAAATGCCTTAGCCAATTGCTATTTCGCATAGCCGCAGCGGGCACATGGTATCCTCTCCTATCGAAATAGATAAGTACGGTATTGGGTGCGTCTTCGTTCAGTACAATTATGCGTTCGTTGGCAGGCATTTTCAATTCATTCAAAAGACCGTTACCACCCACAAACCATAATGGCCAAGTATTTTGCCTTCAATAGCTGCCAGATAGCTCTGCAATGGTAGTTCAACGCCCGTTATGCCATCGTTAGAATAAATTGTGGGTGCGTGGATGGAAGAAATCCATACCGTGGTCGTAGAAGCTTATGGCCAGCGAAAACCGAACTCATCACTACCAGCAAAGCTGTAAAGCCTATACAGGCCAGTAAGTTTTAAGTTTCATTGCCGCTAAGATATATATGCAATGCTAGGTGCATAGCGGGGCTTACTTCTCTAATGGTAATAGTGTTTTAGTAGTTACAATTGGACGAAAACCCGGTACAACATATCTGCTTATAGTCATCAAATTTGATAAAATGCAATTTTTATTTGTGTAAAATGAAAAAACTGCATTAACTTTGCGCAAAATATTTTGGAGCGTCATGTTTGCGATTGTAAGTATAGCTGGTCAACAATTCAGGGTAAAAAAAGATGATGAATTGTTCGTTCATCGCCTGACAGGTAATGTAGGTGATAAAGTTGAATTTTCAGATGTTGTGATGACAGGTAAAGAAGGTAGGCTTACCTTTGCCGGTTCATCTAAAGTACAGGCTGAAATACTGGATCATCTGAAAGGTGATAAAGTGATCGTGTTCAAAAAGAGACGCCGTAAAGGTTATCAGAAAATGAATGGTCACCGTCAATACCTGACGAAGATCAAAATAAATGAAATTATTTAATTTTAATTTGTAAATTCGTAAATAGTTAGCATAAGCAATGGCACATAAAAAAGGTGAAGGTAGCGTAAAGAACGGCCGCGACTCCCAGAGTAAACGTTTGGGCGTTAAGATTTATGGCGGTCAGCCGGCTATAGCAGGTAATATAATTGTTCGTCAGCGTGGTACTGTGTATCATCCGGGTAATAATGTAGGTCTTGGTAAAGACTTCACAATTTTCTCCCTGGTTGACGGTGTTGTGGAGTTCCGTAAGACCCGTACAAAGACTTTAGTGTCTGTAAAAGAAGTATCAGCAATCGCCGAAGCCTAACCCGCTCGGCGATTTTGCCATAAGGTTTTTTTTAACCCTTAAATTCACAGTTTATGGCAACAGCAAAAAAAGCAGCTCCTAAGAAAGCTGCAGCCAAAAAAGC
>JAEZIL010000291.1 GCA_023436685.1 Bacteroidota bacterium
ACATTACGCAGCACCATAGGTTTTAAAAGCCTTATATCTCCTTCTATAAAATAATCCTGCTGCATTTCAACTATGCATTGCATAATACGCATCATGGTTTCTTCGCGCTGCTTTACTGCACTTACAAACCACTGTGCCGACTGCAGCTTACTCTTCACATACTGGTTAGATGATTTGTTGCGGGCAGATATCTGGTGCGACAATTGCTCGTACAAGCTTTGGTTAACAAATACAGAACCTGAGCGCGATGAAGCAAGATTTACCTGGATATTCTCGCCATAGCGGGTTATTATAAAATCGGGTATGATCGTATTCTTTGGCTCTATGCTTGTTGCCTCATCTGATACGGGATAAAATTTAAGTGTACCGATAAAATTCAGCACTGCCCTTAACTCTTCTTCATCTACATTCAAGGCGTGGTGTATCTTCTCAAACTGGCGGTGGATAAGGTCGTTATAATGATCTTTTACCAGTTTATATGCCTGTGCTATTTCGGGCCTGGTTTTATCTATTTGCTGTAGTTGCAGTAGCAGGCACTCCTGTATACTGCACGCGCCAATACCTACAGGCTCCAGCGACTGAACTATTGCCAGCGCTTCTTTTATTTCATCTACTTCAACTATGCTTTGTATTATAAAAGAATAATCATCGGTTACCTCTTCAAGTGGCTTATCCATTAACCCATGATTATTTAACACATCCACTATATATTCAGCCATAGCCGCCTTCCGCTCGTCCAATTCAAGCAAACGTATTTGCTGCTTAGCATCATCTTTAAAATGCTCCACATTTTTCAGTGCGGTATTGGGAGTAAAGTCTGACCCGAAATAATTCTGATACTCCATTTTATAATCAGGCGCATCATCGTATTTATACTCCTCGTAATCCTGATAATCTTGCACATCGGTCTTGGAAATGCCTTCTTCGTGAACATCGTCTTCTGTCTTTGTTTCAAGAAACGGGTTCTCTTCCAATTCGTTCTTTATCCGCTGCTCCAGCTCTAAAGAATTTAGAAAATACAGGTTGAGCAACTGTATTTGCTGAGGAAGGATCTTTAATTGCTGCTTCTGTGTCTGTTGCTGTGATATCATAGATTGTTGGCTTAGGTCTTATTAACTAGTATCCCTTGTAAGGCAACCTTGAAGCCAAACTTTTTTAATGAATAAATTAATTATAACTAAACTATTGCATCAAGTATTTCAACGAATTAAACATTTTTAATTTATTTAATTCATAAATCCATATACATGCTTGCTTCTAAACCTGATTTATCTGAGGAATATTTTCTACAACCAACCTCACTAAATACACCTATTATTACAAAATGAAACGGAGGCTTCGCTTCATAATTATAGGCTTTTCACTTTCATTTGCTATTGTAGCTGCTCTTTCTTTCTATTCATTGAAGCAGTTCAGTATCTATGCTGCATACTCTAATCAAATAGATTATACCAACCGTATAATTACCGACTTATATACAATTGAAAGTTCTATTAAGGATATTGACGTAATGGAACGTGGATATATGTTAACGAAGGACACCAGCTACATTATTGACATTTATACATTAATACCTAACACCTTTCCTTCTATTGATAATTTAAAACGACTAACAGCCGATAACCCTGAACAACAAAAAACATTAACCCTATTAAAAAGTGCGTACCTGCTACGTGCAGCAAACTTTAAAGATAACCTGCAATATATAAGCAGCTGGCACAGCGATAGCAACCGTATATCTAATTACTTCTATGAAGGGAAAAAACTCAAAAACGAGTGCCTTGGGTATATACATAAAATGATAGACGCTGAAAACACCAGTTTGCACGAACGTTTTAAAAACAAACAGCACTATCAAAAAATAACTGATAATACCCTCAAATACCTTATTACCATTTTCGGCATTATCACCATAGTTCTTTTCATCTTCATGATAACAGAACTTATGAAAAGGAAGCATTCGCAAGATGAGCTGCAACTCAAACTTATCGACTTAAAACGCTCTCATGCCGAACTAGAACAAATAGCTTTTGCCGCCTCGCACGACCTCCAGGAGCCACTACGTAAGGTACGTATACTTACCGACCGGCTTGAATGGATAAAAAAGGGGGAAGGCTATACAGAAAGCACCGATATTACCCGGCGCATTAATCAATCGGTAAAGCGCATGCAAGACCTTATTGACGATGTAGTGAATTTGGTAGAACTAATAAAAGAGGAAAGCCCTAAAGAAAATGTGGACCTGAACATTATTGTAACACATGTATTGGCTGAGCTAGACACTAACATAACAGAGAAAAAAGCCATTGTACACAGGGCAGTATTACCCGAATTAGTTGGTTACCCACGTCAGCTTCATCTGTTATTCAGCGAACTTCTCGAAAATGCCTTGAAATTTTCGCGACCAGATATTCAACCGACCATTTCGATTCTTTCCGATATTGTGAATGGTATCGAACTGGCACACATAAATAAAGACCTGGCTGAGAAAAACTTTTATCGCATTACAGTATCCGATAATGGCATTGGGTTCGACAACAAGTTCATCACCAAAATGTTCCAGATATTTCAGCGCTTGCATAATAATGATTCAGGCTATGCAGGCAAGGGCATGGGATTGGCCATATGCCAACGTGTAGTAGTTAACCACGAGGGGTATATAACCGCACACGGGCATACATCGGTTGGAGCTACCTTTAAACTATTCTTTCCAGTAGAAGTATAAAAAAAGAGGCCGAAGCCTCTAGTAAACTTATTTCTTATAATTATACTATTTATAGTATATCAGAACTACCGTCCGACTTTTTATTAAGCTTATTGATCTCTTCTACCTCGGCCATAAATTTATTCACACTACCGTCTGAATAGGTACCATAAGCATCTATTAAGGTGCCTTTTTGCCCATCGGGTGTTTCTATTACATACATTATGGCATTATCACCCGGGTCCGACTGCCCTTCAAAACGATAGAAATTAACAACATTAACCTCGTTAGGGGTGTAATACTTATCCATAGAGTTTGAATACAAACCCCGTTTTGTAACGGTAAAACTATCGGTATATCCTTGCTTTACCACTTTATTCACCAGTGCGCTTAGTGTGTTCATCGAATCAGCTCCACTTTTATTGAACTCGTTATTTAATTCTGGTTGTGTCCACATAGCTTACAATTTTTAGAAGTATATAGTATTGAAGAAAATATTTTGCCATCCTAGGTTATTAAATTGCGAAAGCCACAATCCAATGACTATAAGCTAACTATAGACAATTACAATTTTCATATAAAATAATTATGTAGAAATACATCTACATCATAAAAAAAGCGACTGATAAGAATCAGTCGCTTACCTCTTTCACTCTCACTTATTTCGTATTGCTCACATCACTGGCATTGCCACTTTTGTTCTTATTGCCCATTTTCGGATCAGGCCTGTTACCTTCTTTCCAAGGTTTTTGCGCTCTATGCTTCAATCCATCAATATGAGACTTATGCTGCTCCATTGTAGCTACCGCACCATCTATCCAAGATTTAAGCTCTGCATCTTTGGTATCTTCTTTAGCATTTTTAAACATATCTATATTATCCTTGTTAACATCCCTTAGCTCTTCGCCCAGGTCATAGTCTAGTTCAAGGCCCTGATTGTGATTAGACCATTTAGATATCTTACCGTCGTATTTTTTTGCTTCGGTGGCTGCAGTGCTATAGCCATGGCGCGATGCCCATTGTGTCAGTTCATCGCCCATTTTACGATAGTCTGGCAACATTTGGCCGGCAGCATCTTTCAACATCTGGTCTTTTGCTTTTTGTTGTGTCAACTCAAGCAATTTTATTTGGTATGTATTAGCTCCTATCAGGTCACCTACAACCTTGCGGTTTTTCTCATCCATTTTTTCTGTATTACCATCAACTTTTGTAGCTCCTGTAGCCGAAGTATTCATATTACTGTTGTTGCTTTGCGCAGCCGCGTTAAATGCCAGCATACCTGCAACACTTAGCATTACTAATGGTTTCATTGTGTTTTTCATAAGTAGTTTTTTAAATCGTGATTTGTTTTGGTTGTTGTTTATTATAAAAGTTTAAAGAAATTAGCTATTATGAGAATCCCTGAATTTTTTAATCAGGTCGTGAGAGTTCTTTAAAGAGCGTTGCTGTTCCATCACCAGCGAACGTGAATCAGCATCCAGTCCTGAATCATCCGAAAGTGCACCTTCATAGGCACGTTGTGCAGCATCTTCACCAAATTCGCACGACTCTAGAATTGCTTTACGGTCGCTACCGGTAAATGTGGCTTTAACGTCCATCCATGCGCGGTATATTTTACCCGATGTGGTCGTATCATCTTCTACCTCACCACCGTCCTTTAAAATTTCAGCTTCAAGTTCCGCTTTGTACTGGCGGCTCTCTTCAATCATCCTTTGAAACGTAGCTTTTAGGTCCACATCCAGGTCTTTCGCTTCGTTTATTGCACGCTCATAGCCGGCAATCCTATCATTATTTATCTTAACTAGGTCATTCAATACTTCAATATTCGCTTCTTTGTTTTGCATGTTTCTTGGTTTTTATCTATAGCTAAACTTTTAAAAACTATGCCATATACAAGTGGCATGCTTTATCATTTCAATAGCATACCATACCTAAATAGCTGAATAACAGTCAATCAAAACGCAGGAATAATGTTGTAATTAGATGCCGGTTTATTAATAACACATGTAGAAGATCTAGTTGGGGCTATGTAGAATTTGTGGCGATACTCCTCGGAAAAAACATTGTTTTACTTCAAAATCATACACAACCAGCTAAAAACCATTTATTTTGCCACAATTATGATAGCAGTATTGGAAATACTTAAGTATACGATTCCCGCCATTGTGGTTTTGATAGCGGCATATCTTATTGTTCAAAAGTTTCTGGTATCAGAACTGAAGCGCAAACAGCTTACTTTGCTACAAGAAAACCAGGATATTACTACCCGGTTGCGCCTGCAGGCATACGAGCGCCTGGTATTATATATAGAACGCATTCACCCGCGCCAGCTTATAGCAAGAGTATATAGTTCCAATATGAATGTAGCCGTACTACAGTCAATGCTTATTAATACCATTAAAACAGAATATGAGCACAACCTGTCGCAACAGATATACGTATCGAAACAAGTATGGGATACTGTACACGGCGTTATGGAACAAGAGATGAATATGGTAAACCAAATTGCATCGCAATTGAACCCCGAGGCACCTGCTAAAGAATTACAGTTACGCATTATGGATTTTGTACTTACCAGCCAGGTTGCGCTACCCACCGAGATGGCCCTGGAAATAATAAACAATGAGGCCAAACACATGTTATTTCATGGACATGGCACTAACTAATAATCAGCTTTTTAGAATTTCATTTTTAGAATTTCTCTATCGTGAGCGATAAAAAAATAACCACCGATTCAGGTATCAATATTGAACCATTATATACCGGCCCCGTAACAATGACGGAACGCCCGGGCGAATTCCCCTTTACCCGCGGCGTACATCCTTCCATGTATCGCAACAAGTTGTGGACCATGCGTCAATATGCTGGTTTCAGCACGGCCGAAGAATCGAACAAACGCTACCACTATCTTTTGAGCCAGGGTGTTGCAGGACTGTCAGTTGCATTCGATCTGCCAACGCAAATTGGCTATGATTCAGACCACCCTATGGCTGAAGGCGAAGTAGGAAAAGTAGGTGTGGCCATTGATTCGCTGGAAGATATGGAGATACTCTTCAAGGACATTAAGCTGGAAGATATCACCACATCAATGACCATCAACGCTACCGGTTTTATATTGCTATCCCTGTACATTGCCCTAGCGAAAAAGCAGGGTGCTGATATCCGGAAGATTTCAGGTACCATTCAGAACGATATATTGAAGGAGTATGCTGCGCGTGGCACTTATATCTATCCGCCCGAACCTTCAATGCGTATCATTACCGACATATTTGAATATTGCAGCAAAGAAGTGCCTAAATGGAATACTATTTCCATTTCAGGCTATCATATACGCGAAGCCGGCAGCGATGCCGTGCAGGAACTGGCATTTACATTGGCCAATGGCAAGGCATACCTGCAAGCAGCTATCCGTAAAGGCCTGGATATAAATGTTTTTGCACAGCGCCTTTCTTTCTTCTTCAATGCACACAATAATATTTTTGAAGAAGCAGCGAAATTCAGGGCAGCACGGCGCATGTGGGCAAACATTACTAAAGAGTTGGGCGCTACCGACCCTAAAGCCCAAATGCTTCGCTTCCATACACAAACAGGAGGTAGTACACTTACCGCCCAGCAACCTAAAAACAATATTGTGCGTGTGGCCCTGCAAGCCTTAAGCGCTGTATTGGGCGGCACACAATCGTTGCATACCAACGGGTATGATGAAGCTTTATCATTACCCACCGAAGAAGCTGCAACTATCGCGCTTCGCACCCAGCAGATCATAGCGCATGAAAGTGGTGCTACGCAAACTGTAGACCCTCTTGCGGGCTCGTTTTATGTTGAAGAGCTTACTAACCAGGTAGAAACTGCTGCATGGAAACTGATAGAGAAGATAGATGTAATGGGTGGTTCGGTGAAAGCAATTGAGCAAGGATTCATCCAGGAAGAAATAGCGCGTTCAGCTTATAAGTATAATCAACAGATAGAAAACGGCGAAAAAATAATTGTTGGCGTTAATAAGTTCACTACTAAAGACAAAGACGAAACACCTGTTTTCAAGATCGACGATTCAATACGTGTTGTACTAAGCGAA
>JAEZIL010000305.1 GCA_023436685.1 Bacteroidota bacterium
ATTTAAACGCCTGATGCAATATGGTAGATATGATGATTATGTTGATTTTAATATACCCTGGAACCTGAACCTTTCATACTCCCTGCAAATCAGTAACTCATATCAATCAATTTCGAAAAAAGACAGCCTTGTGCTGAATAATACATTAATGTTTGGTGGCGATTTTAACCTCACTCCTCAATGGAAAATTGCAGTAAACAGCGGGTATAATATAACCGACAGGCAACTGCAGCTGACATCTATCGATATCTACCGCGACCTGCATTGCTGGGAGATGAGACTAGGCGCTGTGCCTTTTGGCCCACGTAAGAACTACAACTTTACACTCAACGTAAAAGCGTCGGTATTACAAGACCTGAAATTGTTACGCCGCCGCGACTTCCGCGACGCACTCTAACAGAACTCCATTATATAATATATAGTTAGAGTATTGAATTCGTGTTTTGACCTCCAATTGATTATTTTTGCACCACATAATTTTAAAAAAGTTATAAAACGCTATTTATGGCAATAGTTGACCTGGTAATGCCCAAAATGGGAGAAAGCATAATGGAAGCCACAGTATTGAAGTGGCACAAACAGCCCGGCGATAAGGTGAAGATGGATGAAACTATGCTTGAGATAGCCACAGATAAGGTGGATAGTGAAGTTCCTTCTACCGCTGAAGGTACAGTTACCGAAATTCTTTTTAAAGAAAATGACGTAGTACCTGTGGGTACTGCAATAGCACGTATAGACACAGCAGGTGGCGCAGCACAAGCGGCTACCGCTCCGCAAGCGGCCTCTGCACCACAACCGGCACCTACCCCCCAGGCAGCTGCACCACAACCATCTCCTGTACAATATAATGCACCTGCTAATACCGGCACTACAGGTGGCAACCGCTTCTATTCGCCACTGGTACTAAATATTGCCGGTAAAGAAGGTATAGGAATGGCTGAGCTGGAAAACATACCCGGCACAGGTAACGAAGGCCGCGTAACTAAGAAAGACATATTAAGCTATGTAGCAAACCGTGGCAATATAGCCCAACAAGCCGCACCTGCACCACAGGCTCAGCCTGCTGTACAACCACAACAAACTGCACCTGCAGCGCAACCGGCTGCCGCCCAAGCATCAACCGGCAACTACGGCGGAAATGTTGAGATAATAGAAATGGACCGTATGCGTAAGCTGATAGCCGACCATATGGTGCGCAGTAAAGCAACATCGCCACACGTAACCAGCTTTACCGAGGCTGACGTAACCAACATTGTGCAATGGCGTGAGAAGGCAAAGAAAGAATTTGAAAAGAAATATGGTGAGAAGATCACCTTCACACCAATATTCCTTGAGGCAATTGTGAATTGCATCCGCAAATACCCGATGATAAACAGCAGCGTTGACGGTGATAAGATCATTGTGAAGAAAGACATCAACATAGGTATGGCAACTGCCTTGCCAAGCGGCAACCTGATAGTACCTGTTATTAAGAATGCAGATACAAAAAACCTGCTTGGCCTTAGCCGCGATGTAAATGGTATGGCTAATGCTGCACGTAGCAACAAGCTAAAAGCTGATGATACCCAGGGTGGCACGTTTACTATGACCAACGTTGGTACATTTGGCAGTCTTATGGGTACGCCTATTATCAATCAGCCGCAAGTAGCTATACTTGCTGTGGGTAGCATTAAAAAGCGCCCAATGGTAATGGAAACTGAGCATGGCGACGTAATTGCTATCCGCCACATGATGTACCTGTCGCTGAGCTACGACCATCGTATAGTAGATGGCTCGCTAGGCGCCAGCTTCCTTACAGCTGTAGCTAATGAGCTGGAAGCTTTCGACCCCAAAAGAGATATCTAAACAACATACAAATTTCAATACAGAGCGCGTAACTTTAATCTATGTTACGCGCTTTTTTGTTTGTTGGCATAGGTGGGGCTGCAGGTAGCATGGCCCGCTATGGCGTTGGGCAGCTTATAGGCAGGTTTACGGGGCACCAGTTCCCTTTAGCAACATTCACAGTGAACCTGTTAGGATGCTTTATCATCGGTATTTTATATGGGCTTACCCAACGTAATAACTTGCTGAGCGATGGCGGCTGGCTATTGGCTGCAACGGGCTTCTGCGGTGGTTTTACCACCTTTTCATCTCTTGCGTTGGAGAATGTATTGCTGGGCCGCAACCAGTTGGTAAGCACAGCGCTTATTTATACTTTACTAAGCGTAGTATTGGGCATTTTGCTTTGCCGCATTGGTATATGGGCTACCAGGTATTTTTAGTAATCAAGCGTAGTTATCCGCCTGTCTTCCAATAGTTTTTTTACAATTAAATCGTGGTTTTTGCGGCTAGAGCGTACCAGCCAGCTTGTTATGATACAGTCTTCGCTTTTCTCTGTTTTTGCAGAAAGTAGTTTGTACGCTTTATTGCTAAAAAATTCATCGTAGGCAAGATACTCTTCACCGGGTATATGCTTGTACTTTACTACATAGTGGCGTATCTCCGACACTTTTTCAAAGAAATGCTCAAAGTATTGCAGAATAACTAGTATTAACCATATAGCAGCTGTAGTAACAACAGCCAGCCAGTACTCACCTAAGCCAACGGCAATACCTACAGCTGCGGTTGCCCATACTGTTGCCGAGGTTGTTAAACCTCTTACCGCCTGTTCATCTTTAAAAATAAGCCCTGCGCCTATAAACCCTATTCCTGTAACTATATTTGAGGCTATGCGGTCGCCGGAAGAATCGCCGCCCATTTTGTAAGAAACAATTGTAAATAAAGCAGCCCCCAGACACACCAACATTAAAGTACGTAGCCCGGCCGATTTGCCGTTCCATTCCCGATCGAGGCCTATAGCAGCACCTAAAGCCCCCGCAAGCAATACCCTTTCAATTTCTTCAATTGGAATATCCATAACCTGCAAAAATATTTTAAAAATTACGCCATCGTTAGCATTATTGCCCTTTTTTGATTTATCGGGCTGCGTTTGCTAATTTAGCACCCCTGAAACGTACATTTTTCTCATGATCGATATTAAAGTACCTACCGTCGGCGAATCTATCAGCGAAGTTACCCTTGTGAAATGGTTGAAAAAAGAAGGTGAATGGGTTGATCGCGATGAATTGATCTGCGAACTGGAATCGGAAAAAGCAACTTTTGAATTGAATGCCGAGCAGGCCGGAGTACTGCATATTGTAGCCGAAGAAGGTGCCACCTTGAATATTGGTGATGTTGCCTGTAAAATAGACGAAACAGCTGCTAAACCGGAAGGCAGTGCACCAGCCAAGGAAGAAGCTCCGAAAGACGAAGAGAAGCCAGCACCCAAGGCCGACAAAGCACCAGCAGCAACAGAAAGTAAACCTGCTGCAAAAACTGATGTCAAAGCCACACCTGTTGCCAATGCTATAATGAGCGATAAGCAAGTAAAGCCTACCGACGTAAAAGGTAGTGGCAGCATGGGCAGAATACTGAAGCAGGATGTACTGGATGCATTAGCCAACCCGGGACGTAAAGGTGGCGCTGCTGCATTTACACGGGAGGATAAGCGGGAAAAAATGAGCAACCTGCGTAAAACAGTATCGCGCAGGCTCGTAGAAGCAAAGAATACTACTGCGATGCTCACTACCTTTAATGAGGTGGATATGACCCGTATTATGGAGATACGCAAGCAGTACAAAGACACGTTTAAAGAATCGCATGGTGTTAACCTCGGCTTCATGTCGTTCTTCACCAAAGCTTGCTGCTATGCGCTGCAAGAATGGAAAGCAGTGAATGCATATATAGACGGTGAAGAAATAGTATACCACGAGTACTGCGATATTTCTATTGCTGTGTCGGCCCCTAAAGGGCTTGTAGTACCTGTAATACGCAATGCTGAAAGCCTTAGTATGGCCCAGATAGAAGCAAAAGTGGGTGAACTGGCAAAAAAAGCACGCGAAAACAAATTGAGTATCGAAGAAATGACCGGTGGTACATTTACTATTACAAATGGTGGTGTATTTGGCTCGCTAATGTCTACTCCCATCATCAATATACCGCAGTCGGCCATATTAGGCATGCATAAAATACAAGACAGGCCAATGGCGATAAATGGGAAAGTTGAGATAAGGCCAATGATGTATGTTGCACTAAGCTATGACCACCGGATTATTGACGGGCGCGAGTCGGTAAGCTTTCTGGTGCGTGTAAAAGAATTACTTGAAAATCCGGAACTGTTACTTATCGGGCAAGATCCTGTTAAGGCATTACTGGAAGTATAAAAAAGCGATATTATCATAAAAAAAAGAGGGCTATTGCCCTCTTTTTTTTATGATAATTAAAGTAACCACTAATTAAAACAAGTTACATAATATTAATTTCAGATTAATAAAAGGCACATTTTAAAGGCAACTCTTAAAAAAGGGATTAAGGATGAGTTAAAAAATGCTTAAATTGACATGATTATAAAAACTGACTCGATGAAAATTAATGCTACAAATGTATTTATCTGGCTGGTTGCACTAATGTGCTACAGTAGTGCCAGCTATGCACAATGTGCTGTAGGAACGGCTTACCAATTCGGCTCCACACTTAACCCAACTACTATTCTAGTACCCGTTACACTAACCGGCACATGGAAGCAAAATATAGTTTCAGTGAATGTAGTTTCGGGCAACAGGTATTCTATTGGCAATTGCAATAACGTAAACGGTACCAACCCTTCTCCTGCAGGTGGTACATCAGTAACCGTAAGAGATGCAATGAGCTCAACTGCCAACATAATAGCCTGGGTGGCTGGCCCGGGCCAGCAGTGTGTTACTTTTATTGCGCCCTATACAGGCATTGTATACGCTTATTTTTACGATGACAATTGTAACAATGAAACAATAAGCTTTACCAGTGGTGCAGTGTGGGAAGGCTGCGTGCCACCTAGCAGTTTAACTATATCAAATGTTACCCCCATAGCTGCCACGCTAAGCTGGGCACCCGGTGCCACTACCAGTCCGGTAGGGTACGAGTATGCGCTAACAACATCTCCTACGCCGCCTACCCCACCAACGGGGCTTACACCAACCACCAATACATCTTTTAGCACTACAGGTTTGTTAC